>JAKLKA010000273.1 GCA_023150915.1 Polyangiaceae bacterium | reverse complement strand
GGCGGCGGCAGCGCGGGCGGCCTGGGAACGGGCGGCGCACCGGCAGGCGGTGGCGCCGGGACCGGCGGCGCGCCGGCAGGCGGCGGCGGCGGCACGTCGGGCGGCGGCGGCGGCACGTCGGGACCGAGCTGCGCGGGCAGCTGCGGCAGCACCAAGGCGGTGGCTGGGAGCTGCTACTGCGACAGCGACTGCCAGAAGTATGGTGATTGCTGCCCCGATTGGGCCGCGGTGTGCGGGGGTGGCTCGGGCGGCGCCACCGGCTCGGGCGGCGCCACCGGCAGCGGCGGCAGCACGGGCAACAGCTGTGGGTCGTGGCCAGCGGGACCGGCGGGTGTGGCCCAGAACAGCACGCTGCCTCAGTCGCTGTCGTGGCAGGGCTATCGCGAAGGGTCATCTACGGTGTCCAGCGTGTCGATCGGCGACTATTACGATTGCGACGGGAAGAAGGGGGTGAACGCGCTGATGATCATCACCGGAACGCCGAACTGTGGCGCCTGCAAGAGCGAAGCCTCGACCCTCGAGGCGAAGATGGCCGCCTGGAGCGGCATGGGCATCAAGGTGATCACGTTGATGGTGGGCAGTGTGTCGACGGCCGAGGCGTGGAAGAACAAATACGGTCTGAACAAGAGCGCTGTCTTGGCCGACAAGATGCCCCCTTCCATGGCGTACTCGAGCAGCATCGGCACGCCGATGCATCACATCGTCGACCCGCGCACCATGAAGGTCGTCTACACCCAGATGGGCGCCGGCGGCTCTGCCTTCAGTCAGCTCGAGCAGCTGGCCGCCAAGAACAAGAAGTGAGGGTCAGCGAATGTCGTGCCGCTTCAGGAGCTCGATCAGGTACGAACGATTCATCTGCCCGACACGTGCGGCCTGCCGCACGTTCCCCGCCGAGCGCTCGAGCAGCGCCTGCAAGTAGCGCTTCTCGAAGCGCTCAAGAAGCTCGCTGCGCGCGTCGCGATACGGGCGATCCAGCACCGACTCGATGATGTCTTCGGACGGCGCCGAGGCACCGCTCGGCGCTGCCGCCGGGTCCACCGAGGGCTTCTGGCCCATGGCCAGGGCGGCGGCCACCAGGTTCCGCAGCTCGCGCACGTTGCCGGGCCAGCTATAGGCCAAGAGCTCGCGCATCACGTCGTCGTTGAACAGGTCCGACGCCTGCTCGGCGCCGCCCACCTCGCCGATGAAGTGCTGGATCAAGAGCGACACGTCTTCGGCGCGTCGGCGCAGCGGGGGGACCTCGAGCACCACCACGCCCAGGCGATAGAACAGATCGAGCCGGAAGGTCCCCGAGTTCACGTCGCGGCGCAGATCGCGGTTCGTCGCTGACACGATCCGCACGTCGACCGGCACCTCTTCGCTGCCGCCGATGCGGGTGAAGCGACGGCGCTCGAGCGCACCGAGCAGCGCCGCCTGAAGCGAGGGCGGCAGCTCGCCCAGCTCGTCGAGGAGCACCGTCCCCCCGTTGGCGCGCTCCAGCGCACCGGCCCGGCGCTTGTCGGCGCCGGTGAAGGCGCCCCGCTCGTGACCGAACAGCTCGGCTGCGAAGACGCTGGGGGGAATCGCCGCGCAATCCACCACCACGAAGGGCCCCTTCGCGCGCGGGGACTCGTCGTGGATGGCGCGGGCAATCAGCTCTTTGCCGGTGCCCGACTCGCCGATCAGAAGCACGCTGACGTCACTGGCGGCCAGCTTCCGGATGTCCGCCATCAGGCGGCGCATGACCGGCGAGCGCCCGCGCAGCCCCCCGAGGGTGTCCGCGTCGTACAAGCTCTGCATGACCACGTCGCCGTCCTCGACCGCCAGCGTGACGTCGCCCAGCCTCAAGCTGGCAGGGAGCGAGAACGACACCGTGGTGTCTCGGACCATCACCGGCCCGATGCGCGTGCCGTTGGTCGACCCCAGATCAGTGATGCGTACCAGGCTGGCGTCGCGCTCGAGCGTCAGGTGGAAGCGGCTGACCGTGGGGTGAGAGACGATCAGATCGTTGCCGTTGGCGCTGCCCACCGAGATGCGCTCGCCCGAGAACACACTGGACGGACCGCCGTCACCCACCGTGAGGCGCATGGACAGGACTGGAAGACCAGCCGTCGCAGCACGCAGCGTCGAATCCTGCATCTTCGCGAACGCTAGCAAAGTCGGCGTGGGCGCGTCGAATGGACTGCCCGGCCGGGCCAGTGGTCGGGCGCAGCATACCGCTCGCCCCACCCGCGCACGCGCAAATCGGCGCGCGCCGCCCTGGCACGCGGGCTGCAGATACCGCGGGCATGCGCCGTCTCGGTCTGTGCTTCGTCAGCCTGGTCTTTGCCCTTGCAGGATGCAGCACCGAGGTCGCTCTGGGTGACGACGGGGTGTGTGAGCACGCCTCGGACTGCTTCCAGCTGTGCCTCTGCGCCGAGGGCTCTCCCGGCGAGTGCAAGGTCGCGTGCGAAGGCGCCGCGGGGGGCGGCGGCGCGCCGGCGACCGGCGGCGCTTCCAGTGGCGGTAGCGCTACGGGTGGCGCTCCCGGCGGTGGCGGC
>JAKLKA010000109.1 GCA_023150915.1 Polyangiaceae bacterium | reverse complement strand
CGCCGCCACCACTCGGTGCGCCGCCACCACTCGGTGCGCCGCCACCACTCGGTGCGCCGCCACCACTCGGTGCGCCGCCACCGCTCGGTGCGCCGCCACCGCTCGGTGCGCCGCCACCGCTCGGTGCGCCGCCACCGCCACTGGTGGTTCCGCCACCGCCGCCTGCGCCGGCGGCCGCGCCCCCCGTACCGCCCCCGCTCACACCTCCGCCCGCGCCCGCGCCGCCCCCACTCGACGCGAGCTCGTAACCGTCGAACGACACCGCGCACGCGCTCACGCCGAGCGCGGCGATCACCGCGACGGAAACCCGGGCGACGGTCCCCATCGACTCAGGGGGCCGCAGGCGGGGTCGGCGGCTTGGGCTTCGGCTTGTTCTTCGGGTTGTCTGCGTAGGCCTTCGACTTGGCGATCTCGAGCCGCCCCTTCTTCAGATGATCGATCGCCTTCTTGCGATGGCCGCCGAAGGGCGGCGTGACCCCGGGGTTCTCGGCAGCCTCGAGCAGCGCGATGGCCTTCACCACCGCCGCGTCGGCGTCGTCCAGCCGCTGATCCGCGGCGAGTGCGATGCTGGCGTACGTTGCGCCGGCCAGTGTGAGAACGCCCAACGTCCAGCGACGACCCTTCGACCCATTCTTCATCTGGTTTCTCCCATCCGTGCCCTGAGCGGCGAGGCATCTTACCCACAGCGGGACCCACGTCCTTCCTGATCTGGGTGTTTTTTGGTGTGGGGCTGTCTGCTGGCGTACGCTCGGGTGGGAGCGTTCGCGACACCGCAGATGTGCCGGGCTGTGGGCGCCGGCCCGCGGATCTGCCACCAACTTTCAGGCAGATCTGGCACGCCGTTGAACTCGCCGGCGTAAGATCCGTCGTAAGGGCGTTCGAACCAACAGCGTTGATCGAACGTCTCATGGACAACATGCCGCTCGCTGACCACGTCACTGACCGCGCCGAGGCCCGTATCGGCAGCGTGCTGCGCGGCAAGTGGAAGCTCGAGCGGATCGTGGGAGTAGGTGGAATGGCGACGGTGTACGCCGCCACGCATCGCAACAAGTCGCGGGTGGCCATCAAGATCCTGCACCCCGAGCTGGCCATCGACGCCGAGGTCACCGCCCGCTTCTTGCGTGAGGGCTACGTCGCCAACGCGGTCGATCATCCGGGCACGGTCAAGGTGATCGACGACGATCTGACCGAGGACGGCGCCCCGTTCCTGGTCATGGAGCTGCTCGACGGCGAGACACTGGACGCACGCCTCAGCCGCAAAGGGCGCCTGGACGTGGGCGAGGTCTTGGCCATCGCCAACCAGGTCCTGGGCGTGCTCGAGGCCGCGCACGAGCGCGGCGTGGTGCACCGCGATCTCAAACCCGAGAACTTGTTCCTCACGCGGCAGGGCGAGCTCAAGATCCTGGACTTCGGCATCGCGCGCCTGCGCGAGCTGACTCCCGACGGCAGCTCGACCCGCGCCGGCTCGTTGCTCGGAACGCCGGCGTTCATGGCGCCCGAGCAGGCCCGCGGGCGCTGGGACGACGTCGATGCGCGCACCGACATCTGGGCGGTGGGCGCCACCATCTTCAGCTTGCTGACCGGCCGACACGTTCACGAAGCCGACACCGTGCAAGAGCAGCTGATCAAGAGCGCCACCGTCGCCGCGCAATCTTTGGGCGAGCTCTTGCCGGGCGCCAGCGACGCGGTGGTGGCGCTGGTCGATCGCTCGCTGGCCTTCGACCGCATGAAGCGCTTCGACAGCGCCAGGCAGATGCGCCTGGCACTGCTCTCGGCCGTGGGGCTGTCGGAGAGTGACGCGCCGCTGTCTCTGCCCACCCCCTCCACGCCGGGGCTGATGGACGCGCAGACGTTGGTGGCGCCGCCCGAGCTCGCCAGCGTGATCACTGGCATGAACCAGAGCCAGATCCGCTCGCAGACCCATTCGACCGCGCGGCCCGTGACCACCGGCGTCTCGACCGCGACGCAGGTGGGCCGCCCCGGGCTGTGGCTGGTGGGCGGCGCCGCGCTGGCGGTGCTGGTGCTCGGCGTCGGAGTCTTCGCCTGGTCCACCCGGCAGCCCACCGCTTCGGGCTCGCCGGTGGTGGCGGCCACGCAGCCCACGCCCGCCGCACCCAAGCCCGTGCTGCTCGAGCCGACGCCCGCCCCGGTCGAGAGCCCCAGCCCGACCATCAGCCCCGCCCAGCCCGCCCCGACCGGGTCGATGGCGCCCAAACCGCACGCCAAGGTGGTGAAGGCCACGCCCTCTCCCGCGCCCGTCGCAGCGCCGTCGCCGCCCAGCACGGCGACGCTGGTGCCCCAAAAACCCACTACCCCCAACCCCTTCGACAAGCGGCTATAGTCCGGGCGTGCGCATTCAGGCCTGCATCGTGGTGCTTGCGCTCGGCCTGGCCGCGCCGCACGCGCTGGCACAAGGCCGCGACGCCACCACCGCCGAGGCGCTGTTCAACGAAGGGCGCGACGCGGCGAAAGCCGGAGACTTTCCCCGCGCGTGCGCCAAGTTCCGCGAGAGCAACCGGCTCGATCCCGCACCGGGCACGGTGTTCAACCTGGCCGACTGCGAAGAGAAGCTCGGCCACGTCGCCACGGCGTGGACCTTGTTCCGCGAGGTCACCCAGCGCGTGCCGGCCTCGGACGAGCGCCACGGCATCGCCACCGAGCGCGCGAAGGCGCTCGAGCCGAAGCTGCCGAAGCTGACCGTCGCGCTCGCGCCCGGCTCCCCTGCCGGTGCTCGCGTTCTGCGCGACGGCGTCGAGCTCGGCGCGGCCGCGCTCGAGACCGCGCTGCCCGTCGATCCGGGGCCGCACACTCTGGTGGTCGAGGCGCCCGGGCACCAGAAGGCCACGCGCCAGATCTCGCTGCGTGAAGGTCAGACCGAACGCTTGGTGCTGGGCGTGGGGCCCAAGTCGCGCACCGGAGGCGGGGCGCACGGCACCGCTCCGAGCCCGACCAGCAGCAAGCGCACCTGGGGTTGGGTGCTGAGCGGCGTGGGCGCGGCGGGGCTGTCGGTGGGCACCATCACCGGGCTGATGGTGCTGGGCGAGAAGCGCCGCGTGGACGACAACTGCGACCCGGACAAGCGCTGCAACCAGACGGGAATGGATGCGGTCGACACCGGCCGCACGCTGGGCACGGTGTCCGGCGCCAGCTTCATCGTCGGCGGCCTGGCGCTGGCCGGCGGCGTGTACCTGCTGGTCAGCGGCGATCCGAAGAAGCCCGAGACCGCGCTCCAGCTCGGGCCCGGCTGGGTCGGCGCCGTCCGCCGGTTCTGACCCTCGCGCTTGGCGACTTGGCGGTTCGCACCCCGGCGTCGGCAACCCGCCGGTGCTGCCCTAGTCGCAACTCGGGCGCATGCCCACCGGATCGGGCACCGGGTTCGGCAAGATCTTCTTCAGGTACTTGAACTCGGCGTCGCAGAAGACGCCGGGCCCCTCGCCCAGCTCGGCCCGCTCGCGGAAGCTGCGTGCCCCGCCCGAGTCCATCAGCCGATTCGGCGCGTCCCCCGCGTTGTGGAACTCTTCGCCCTCGGGGTCGGCCAGCCCGAGCGAGTGGCCGACCTCGTGCCCGGCGGTGGTGCCCACCAGCGACCCGAGGACCCAGATGGCGCACGCGATGCGCATCTTGCGATCGCTCTTCGAGGCGGGGCAGCCCGAGCCGTCTTGCAACACGGGCACGTTGACCGCCAGCTCTTCGGCGAGCACGGGCTTGCCGCCGCGGTCGGGGCGAAACGGGTCGAAGATCTGATCGAACAGCGGGTCGGCGACCTCGAGCTTCTCGGCGAACTTTCCCGGGTGCTCGCTGAACCCGATCAGCGAGTCGATGAACACGCCGCCGTAGCCGGGGTACCCGCCCTCTTGCGTCACCGCGTTCACGCCGCCGATGCGATCTTGCAGGCGGTCGTTGCCGACGTCCTTGCCCGCCGTGTTGTCGTAGCCCAAGAGGCCCAGACCGTTGGGATCGGGCCCTTCCAGATCGACCCGCGCATAGAGCTTGAAGTCGCGAGGCTCTTCGGTGACGAGCTGGAGGTTCACGCCCAGATAGATGGCGCCCATCACCTCGATGATGCGATCGCGAATGCGCTGGTCGGCCGCGCGCAGCCCCAGGTGCTCGAGGCTGTCCTTGTAGGTGGGCATCCAGTTCACCCAGACCACCTGCTTGACCGGCGAGATGCCCAGCGACACCAGGATCTCGCCCCCGGTCACGGTCTGGCTGCCGTAGGTCGCCACCGGCTTCGCCGTGCCCTTGAACACGCCGGTCACGGTCCGAAGGTCCGCCGCCTGCCCCAGGGCGTCTTCCTCGTTCAGCACGTATCGAACCAGGCGGCCGCTGACGTACTCGGTGATCAGCTCGAGGGTCACCGGCTTGCCGCTGGGCGCGCCGGTGGCGGTGAAGGTCCCCGCCAGCTGGATGCGCGTGGTCATCGCCGTCGGGTCGTCGACCTCGGGGTTCTTGCCCACGAACCCGCCGCCGGTGATCTCGACGAACTGGCCCAGGCTGGCGCTGGGCGGTGAGAACGACGTGAGCGTGGTCGAGACCAGCTGGATCTGGATGGGGATCTGGGCCGTCTCGCTGGTGGGGCCGCTGACCTTGTGATCGCTGCGCAGCCGCACGCTGCCCTTGAACAGCCCGGGCTCGATGCCGGCAATCTTGGGCGCGAAGGGAAAGGTCGCCAGCTTGCGCTGGGTGACGGGCGTGGCGTTGATGGTCTCGGGGGCCAGCGGCACCACGGCTTCGGGCACGGGCTTGCAGGTGGTGTCGCTCTGCTTCTGGAAGCACCCCTCGAGGATCGCGACGGTGCGGCCCTCGCCGGCGCCCAGCAAGAAGTCGTCGCCTTCGACCTTGATGCTGTCGTTGACCTGGCGGATGCCCTCTTCCACCGCGTAGAACTTGGGCTCGAGCTGGCTCTGGACCCGCAGCGTGAGGCTCTGCGGCTCCGACAGGTGCTCGCGCGGATCGGCCGGCACGCTGGCCGTCACCTGCACCGTTCCGACGAACTCGCCGTCGCTCATCGGCAGGCCCATGCTGGCGCCGCCGTTCCACGCGACCTCGAGCCGCCCCAACCCCTTGGGCTCGGCGGGCAAGAGCACGTCCATCGGCTGCCCGCTCAGGCTGCCTCGCAGGTGCACGAAGGCCGGCTTCAGATCGAGGAAGTTACCCTCGACCACCAGCACGCTGCCCGGCACCACGGCCAAGGGGGTGACCTTGGTGACCATCAAGTCGGTCACCTTGCCCGCCGGCGCCTCCGAGGCGTCGGAGCTGCAAGCGACCCAGCCCAGCGCCAGCGCGGCTGCGACCAGGGCGCTGCGCCACGATTTCATCACGAAGCTCACAGCGGAGGACACCCGTTGGTGGTCTTGGTGGTGCTCGTGTAGTCGATGCAGATGTCGTACTTGTTCTGCGCGCCCTCCCAACCGTGCACCACCACGTAATAGTCGCCGGTGGTCGGGATCTTCCAGGTGAGCTTCTCGTTCGAGGTCGACGACTGGCCGTTGGCGCTGTCGCACAGATCCGGATCGACCTCGGTGCACTTGGTGAGCTGCACGCCGGCCGTGTCGTACAAGTAGAGGTCCAGATCTTCGCTGGCCTTGGTCTGCGTGAACTTCAGGGTCGCGTTGATGGTCTCGTCTTTGACCATGAACACCTTGTACCAGTCGTCGTCCCAGGCGCAGATCTGCTGGGCCGCCGACTTGAACGCGGCGCTCGAGACGCTGGCCACGCGGGCCTGGCTCTTGTTGTCGTCGTTCTTGCCGCCGGTGTCCGACGAGTCGTCCACGCACTGCGAGGCGCAGGTGCCGGCCTGCTTCTGCCAGGTCAGCGAGTACGAGTTCTCGGCCTTGGACCAGGCCCAGACGTGCAGGTAGTAACGCCCCGGGGTGAGGCAGGTGGAGAGCGACTCGGCCGAGCCCGGCTTGGCCGAGCTGACGATCACCTTTCCGGTCGAGTCCTTCAGCATCAGATCCAGGTTGCTGGCGGCGCCGCCGGCGATGGTCGCGGTGACGGTCGCGTCGGCCGTGATGTCGATGGGGTACCAATCTTCGTCGTCGAACACCGACCCCGGGCAGCTCTTCAGCTGGTAGGTGCCGGCCGCCAGCCCCGGCTTGGTCTTGACCTGCGTGAGCGTGTCGTTGTCTTCCTGATTGTCGTCGGTGCAGGTGGGCGTGGTGCTGCCGCACTTGCCCGCGGTCGGGATGCACTGCTTGCTGGTCTTGCCGCCCACGCTCACCACACCCGACGGCGAACAGTCGTGGCTGGCCGGGCAGTCGCCGTCGCCGGTGCACGCTTTTCCGCAGACCTTGTCGCCGGCCACGATGATGCAATCGTCGTTCGGGCCACCACACTGGGTGTCGCTCGAGCAGGTGGCGCAGGGCTGAAGGCCAGCCCCGGCCGGCGAGTTGGTCACGGTCATGGTGTGCGCGCCCTTGTCGGGCGAGCGCACCTGGTGATCGCAGTCCCCCTCGGCGTCGTCGTTGTCGTTGGCGACGATCAGGTACCAGAGCTTGGCCGTGGTCCCCGCCGGCTTGTCGGCCACCGGGTTCGGGATGCTGGCCTTGTACTGATCGGGGCTGCCGTCGACCTCGTCCATGGTCAGCTGGGTCAGCGTGGAGAAATCCGGCGTCGGACCGGGATCTTTGTCGCTGTACATGAGCAGCGGCGGGAACTTGAGGCCCTTGTCGTCGGTGACCTTGGCCTGCAGCACGATGTCGAGGTTGGTGGACTGGTCCCCCGGCGCGTGCACGATCACCGGCTCGCCGCCGGGGCAGTCGGACTTCGTGCCCTTCTGCAGCACGATCAGGAAGTCTTTGATCACCTTGGGGTGGTCGTCGTCGTTCGCCGACAGCGAGAGCGTGAACAGCTCGCCGCCGCTGATCTGCTCGGGCGTCGGCTTCCAGGTCCAGGTTCCGACCAGGCCGTCGGTCTGGTCGAGGGTGGCGCCGTCGATCAGCGGAGGCTCTTGCTCGAGGGTCACCTGGGTGCTGTCGGCGTCGCCAATCACGATCGGGACCACGACCTCGTCTTTGGTGGTCAGGTCGAGGGTCGTCCCGGTGCCCAGCGGCTTGATGAACACCGGCGAGCCCTCACCCGCGGCGGCCGACTTGACGTCGATCTCGACGGTCTGTCGCGCCTTGTCGGTGCCGTCGGACGCGATGAAGTCGAAGGCGTGGACCCCCACGTCGGAGCCGATCGGGATCCACTTGAAGACGGCGGTGCCGCCCGCTCCGGAGTCGATCCAGGCGCGGGTCCCGAGGTCCGAGATGTCCGACTTGAAGCTGAAGGTGACGGGGTCACCGTCGGGATCGGTGGCGCGCAGCGCGACGGCGAGCTGCGTTCCGACCGACGCGGTCTGGGACGGAATGGTGTCCAGCTTTGGCGGGCTGTTGTCGTCGTCCCCCGAACACGCGGTCAGCCCAAGGAACAGAATCGACCCGAGACAAGTAAGTATGGTGCGCACGCGAATGACCCTACGACCCGAAGGGTATGATTTTTCCCTGGCGTCGGCCGAAGCTTAGGGCGATTTTCCAGGCACGCCCGCGAACCCCTGCCACAAACCGCCGTTTTCCCTCGTCCCGGGCGGGAAGTTCCTGTAGTTCAGTATCGTACATTGTAGGAGGACCAGCGACATGCCCCAACTCCCCGGCCCCCGGACCTTTTCTGTCCTATCGTTGCTCGCGCTGCTCGCTGCGGGCTGTTCGTCTTCCGATGGGGAGCCGGGCGGCGGCGGCAGCGTCGACAACGACGCGCCCCTCTCGGACCTGGACTCGCTCTTCAAGGACGCGCCCGACAACGCCAAGCTCGACGAGCTCGGCAAGGCCGACGCCGTCTACCCCAAGCTGTACACCGAGCTGGTCAGCCTGCAGTCGCCGGTCAAGAGCCAGGCGCGGCGGGGCGTGTGCTCGATCTTCGCCACCAACGCGTTGATGGAGCACCTGTACCTCAAGAGCGGCAACCTGCCGAACCCCGACTTCTCGGAGCAGTTCTTGCAGTGGTCGGTGAAGAAAGAGGTGGGCGACTTCACCAACACCGAGGGCTCGAACGCTGCGTCGAACCTCGAGGCCATCAGCACCTACGGCATCGTGCAAGAGCAAGCCTGGCCCTACGAGCCCGACAAGTGGACCGCGGCCAACGACCCCGAATGCACCGGGGAGAGCATGCCGGTGAAGTGCTACACGAACGGTGATCCGCCGGCCAGCGCCCTGGCGGCGCCGCGCTTCAAGCTGCCCGCCGGCAAGTGGGTCAACTCGAAGACCAACAGCATCAAGGCCTTCATGACCAGCAAGAAGCAGGCGGTGGTCGTGGGCATGACCTTCTTCTATCAAGCGTGGAACCACCGCCTGTCGCCCATTCCGGTGGACTCGGCGACCTACTGGAAGGAAGGCGTGGTCTTCTATCCCAACGCCAAGGACAAGGCCGAGAGCCTGAAGAAGCGCGCCGGCCACGCCATCGTGCTGGTGGGCTGGGACGACGACAAAGAAGTGCAGCCGCTGGACGAGGCGGGCAAGCCCGCGGTGGACGGCGCCGGCGCCCCGATCAAGGAAAAGGGGTTCTTCATCTTCAAGAACAGCTGGGGCACCGACCGCTTCGGCACCGCGAACCCCCATGGGCCCGGCTACGGCTACCTGTCGTTCAAGTACGTGGAAGAGTACGGCACCGTCTACGGCGCCGACGTGCCCAAGCCCGAGCCGAAGAAAGAGCTGTGCAACGACGGCAGCGACAACGACGGCGACGGCAAGGCCGACTGCGCGGACAGCGACTGCGCCGCCGACACCGCCTGCACGGGCAGCGGCACGGACTACGAGAACACCACCGGCGCCGCCATCCCGGACAACAGCGCCACCGGCGTGAAGAGCGACATCGTGGTGGCCGAGGGCGGCTCGATCAGCGCCCTCTCGGTCACGGTGGACATCACCCACCCCTACCGCGGCGACCTGATCGTGAAGCTGGTCCGCCAAGGCGGCGGCGAGGCCATCCTTTCGGATCGCGCCGGCGGCAGCGCGGACGATCTGAAGAAGACCTTCGCGGTCACCGCCTTCGACGGCCAAGACGCCGCGGGAACTTGGTCGCTGGTGGTGATCGACAAGGCCAAGAGCGACGTCGGCAAGCTGACCTCGTGGAAGCTGTCGATCACCCGCGGCGGCGCGGCGCCGACCAGCCAGACCTATTCTTCGACCGCTGCGATGCCCATCAAGGACAACGACCCGGCCGGCATCTCGACCGACATTGCCGTGGCCGACGCCGGCAAGATCAAGGCGCTGAACGTCACCGTCGACGCCACCCACCCGGCGAAGGGCGACCTGACCATCAAGCTGCAGCGCATCGGCCTGGGTCAGGTGGTGCTGTTCGAGGCCGATGCCTCGAGTGGCGCGTTTGGCAAACAGACCTTCTCGGTCACCGACTTCATCGGTGAAGAGAGCCAGGGCACCTGGCGCCTGCTGGTGTCGGACGTTGCCCCCGGCGACACCGGCACGCTCAACGGCTGGAGCCTCGAGATCAAGCGCTGAAATGACCGAAGCCGCCGCGGCCCCTGCTGGGGACCCGGCGGCTTCGTGCCATTTCCAGGCTGCCTTCAGTCGCCGGTGGCGTCGCCCGCGGCGTCGGCGGGGGTGGCGTCGGCCGTCGCGTCGGCCGTCGCGTCAGCCGACGCATCGCTGCCGCCGTCGGTGCCGCCCGATTCGCACACCCCAATGGTGCCCAGGGCCGGATCGAAGGCCTTGCACGTGCCGCCGCCGCAGTCGCTGTTCGAGCAACAGTACTGCTTGCAGATGCCGGTCTTGCCCTTGGCCGCGCCGTCACAACGGTGCTTGGCCGCGCAGAACTTCTTCCCTTCGGGGTCGCACACCTGCCCGCCAGCCACCGTGCTGTCCGAGTAGCAGTCGACGGTGGTGGCCTTCGCGTCGGGGGTAGACCCCCAGGCGGAGAAGTCGCACGCGACACCGGCGCCGGAGCAGCCTTCGTTGGTCACCGGGTTGCAGTAAGTCTTGACGGTCGTGGGGATCACGCAGCCCGCCGGGAGCTGCACCGTGGGCTTCGGCTTGGCGCACTCGGCGTCGTAGTCCGAGCAGCAGTCGTTGTACTGCTTGCAGCCCGAGTCGCAGTAGCACTTGCCCGGCTGCTCGTCCGCGCTGCCGCAGATCCCCTTGCAGCTGCCCTTGGCCGTGCTGCCCCCCGCGCCGCCGGCACCGCCGGAGGTGGTGGCGCCTGCGCCGCCGGCGCCGCCGGAGGTGCCGCCCGCGCCGCCCACGACCGCGCCGCCCGCGCCGCCGACCGTGGTCTTGCCACCGGTGTTGCCGCCGCCATCGTCGCTGCTGCTACACGCGGCGAAGAAGGTGGACGCGAAGGTGACGCTGACCAAGGCACTAATCGTGGCGATTCTCATGGGTGGCTCCTGAGCGGGCGGGCAAAGAACTGGTCCCGGCAGGCTAGCGCAAGACCGAACGGCGCACCACGACTAGGATCACGCCCGTGACCGCTCCCATCCCACGCCGCCTGCCCTTGCCCACCGGTCTCTCGCTGTCTCTGCTCGAGTGGGGCGCCCACGACGCAGCGCGCGATCACACCGTGATCCTGGTTCACGGCTTTCTCGATCTGGCCTGGGGCTTCGCGCCCATGGTCGAGCGCGGCCTGGCCGATCGCTACCACGTGGTGGCGCCCGACATGCGCGGCCATGGCGACAGCGATCGCGCGGGGCCCGGCGGCTACTACCACTTCATGGACTATGTCGCCGATCTGGCGAGCGTGGTCGAGCAGGTCGGCCGCGCGCGCGTCTCGCTGGTGGGCCACTCGATGGGCGGCAGCGTGGCGGCGTATTTCGCCGGCGCCTTCCCCGAGCGCGTGCATCGCCTGGCGCTGCTCGAAGGGCTGGGGCCGCCGGAAGACGACACCGCGCCGCCGGCCCTGGTGCAGAGCTGGATCCGTGCCTGGCAGCGCGCGCGGACCGCCGAGCCACGCACCTACCCGAGCCTCGAGGCCGCCGTCTCGCGCTTGCGCGCCGCCGATCCGCTGCTGTCGGACGAGCTGGCGCATTTCTTCGCCGAGCGCGGCACGGTGGCCTTGCCGGGCGGCGCTCGCCGCTTCAAGCACGATCCGCTGCACCTGACCCGCGGCCCCTACCCGTTCCGGCTCGATGTCGCCGAGGCATTCTGGCGAGCGATCCGCTGTCCGGTGCTGCTGGTCGAGGGCGCCGACTCGCCCGTCCGCCACCTCGAGAATCTGGAGCGCCGCGTGGCTTGCTTCTCGCGCGCCGAGCGCGTGGTGATCGACGGCGCCGCGCACATGATCCAGCGCCACCAGCCCGAAGCGCTGGCGAGCGCGCTGGTTCAGTTCCTGGGCTGAAGCGTGAAGCTCTTGCGGGACAGCTCTTTGCCATCCTGTGTCTTCACCACCGCCACCCACTCACCCGGCTGCTTGACCTGACGGGTCTTGCCCCAGGTGCGCCAGCGCGAGCTCTTGGCAGGCACCTCGAGCTTGACGTGGCCCACGCTCTTGCCGGCCTGCTCGAAGGTGACGAACACGTGCTCGGCAGTCTCGGTGGGGTTGACGACCTCGATGAATGCGTACAGCGGCTCGTCCGACAGCGTGAGCTCGCTGGCGGCCGCGGGCTCGCGTTGCTCGATGGACTGGGTCACCACCAGTCGCTTCACGACCAACGCGTCTCCGGTCAGCACCGGTTGGGACGCGTTGCCGGTCTTCTTGGTCGATTTTGGGGCGAGCTCGGGCGCTGCCTTGATCACCGGCGCGGCCTTCGGCTCCGTTGCGGTCGGGGCCGGCGGGGTCGGGGCGCCGGCGGTCACCACCACCACCGGGGACTTCCGCGCGAGCGGCTCTTTGCCGACCCGTGCGTCGTCGCTGCGACTGCAGCCGAACAGCCCCAGGGCCACCACCGGAATCCATGCCATGCTGCGGATCGTCATCTGTCGTGCTCCTGCCGGGCGATGCCCGAGCGTTCACCGTAGGGAGCAAGCGGCAGACCAGCCAAGTTTCCGCACGTTTCTCGGGGTGCCGCGGGCGGCGCGTGTCGCAGCGGCCACCGGGCGTGGGCGCCCCGCCGCGGGCGCACTTGCGCCCCGTCGGGTTGCCAGTGCCCAGGGTCACGTGGCAAAACACGGGGCATGCGTCGCCCCAGGGTCCAAGCCATTCGAGCGCTGCGCGCGCTTGCGGCGTGGATCGCGCTGGTGCTGGTCGGCGCGCAACTCAGCAGCATTGGGCACCACGTGCTGGTGGCGCACTACCTCTGCTCCGAGCACGGCACGTTGCACCATGGCGAGGCGCCCGAGGCGCGCGCCAGCGCTCGCGCCAATGTCGAGAGCGCGGCGCCGGCACCCGACGCCGACCACGGCGCGCACGACGACTGCACGGCTCCGGTGCGCACCCCCGCCGAGGCGGTGATCGCCGAGCCGCCGGTGACGCAACTGGAAGCATCCCGGGCCGCGGTCGAGCTCTCGCCCGTGGCCTTGGCCCAAGCCCACGCGGCGCTCCCCCTCCTCTCGCTGGCTCCGAAGCAAGGTCCGCCGCGCGCGTGAGTCGCCGCGCCGGCTGCGGCCGGCGCCCTCACTCGCTCGTGTGGCCGTGCGCCACACGGCGCTCACCCGTCCGCGCGCCGCAGTGCGCGCCGTGCTTCCGTTCTCGTCTTCTCGTCACCCAGCGGATCCCCTGTGCCTCACACCACTCGCCTCAGCCTGGCGGTGCTGCTCTCTGCCGGACTTGCGTCCGCGCAGGCCACGCCGCCGTCCGACGTGCGCAGCCACGGCCCGGCGCCCGACCCCGTGGACTCGGCGCCCGAGCCCGACCCCGAGCCCGAGCCCCAGCCCCAGCCGCCCGCGCCGACCGCAAGCGCCCCCGCGCCGAGCGCGGCGGCGGCCGCCGAGCCCGACGACGTGTTCGCCGAGCTCGAGCACCAGCTCACCACACCCGACTCGAAACCCGCCCGAGAGCCGGCGGCGCGCGGCGCTCAGTCGATGAACCCCGATCTGGCCTTGATCGCCGATTTTGCCGCGGCGTGGTTCTCGGACGACCAGCACCGCCAGACCGGCGGGCACGATCCCTCGCGGACCGGCTTCAACCTGCAAGGCCTCGAGCTCAACGTGCGCAGCGTGGTCGACCCGTACTTCCGCTTCGACGCGAACCTGGTGTTCGCCGAAGAGGGCGTCGAGATCGAAGAGGTCTATGCGACCACCCTCGATCTGCCTTGCCGCTTGCAGGCGCGGTTCGGGCAATTCTCGACGCGCTTCGGTCGCATCAACGCCACCCACCCGCACGCGTGGGACTTTGCCGATCAGCCCTTCGCCCTGGGACGGGTCTTCGGTGGCGAGGGCAACCGCGGGCTGGGGGTCGAGCTGTCGTGGCTCGCGCCCCTGCCCTGGTACGTCGAGCTGGTGGGCTCGGCGACGCAGGCGAACGGCGAGGGCACGGCGCGCAGCTTCTTCGGGGACAGTGACCGCGGCGTCGAGCGCCCCTGGGACCTGCTCGGCGTCGGCGCGCTGAAGCAGTTCTTCGATCTGCATCGGGACTGGTCGTTGCTCTTCGGGCTGTCGGCGGCGCTCGGGCCGAATGCCACCGGCGAGGACCACCGCACCGCCGTCTACGGCACCGATCTGTACTTGAAGTACCGGCCGCTGGTCGGAGCGCACCCGACGGTGTTCACCTGGCAAACCGAGGTTCTCCACCGGCGCCGACAGGTCGCTGGCGAGGTGCTGTGGGACACCAGCGGTTACAGTCAGGTCGCGGTTCGCTTCGCCCGCCGCTGGGGCGCGGCGGCCCGCTACGAGGCCGGCTCACCGGCGTACGCCCTGGGCGGCAGCGTCGCGGAAGACCCGCTCGACCCCGCCTGGAACCGCTTCCGCCATCGCGCGACGGCCGCGCTCACCCACTACCCCAGTGAGCTGTCGCGCTTCCGCCTGCAGGGCTCGCGCGACATGGGGGGCGCCGGCGACCCGATCTGGGCCGCATTCCTCACCGCCGAGGTGGTGGTGGGCGCTCACGGCGCGCACACGTTTTGAGAGGAGCATGACGATGTCCCGATGGTTCGCAGTCCTGATCGCCACCCTGGCCCTGGCGCTACCCCGCGCCGCCCATGCAGCGCTTTCGATCGTGACCACCACCTCGGATCTGGCAGCCATCGCCAAAGAGGTGGGGGGCGCCGACGTCCAGGTCACCAGCCTTGCGCTCCACACCCAAGACCCGCACTTCGTCGACGCCAAGCCCCACCTGGCGCTGAAGCTGGCCAAGGCCGATCTGCTGATTGCCATCGGGCTCGAGCTCGAGCTGGGCTGGCTGCCCACGCTGCAGACCGGGTCGCGCAACGGCAAGATCCAGCCCGGGGCCGCCGGCTACCTGGACTGCTCGACGCTGGTGCGGGTGCTCGAGGTGCCGACCGAGAAGGTCGACCGCAGCCAGGGCGACGTGCACCCGAACGGCAACCCCCACTACATGCTCGATCCGCGCCAGGCCGCCCGCGTCAGCAAGGGCATCGCCGACCGGCTGACCCAGCTCGACCCCGCGCACGCGGACAGCTACCGGAAGAACGCCCTCGCCTTCATCAAGCGCCTGGGCAAGGCCACCAAGGGGTGGGAGGCGGCCCTGGCCAAGGCGAAGGGCGCGAAGGTCATCGCGTATCACAAGACCATCGTGTACTTCGCCGATTGGCTCGGCCTCGAGGTGGTCGAATACGTGGAGCCGCGCCCGGGCATTCCGCCAAACCCGCACCACGTGACGCACGTGATCGACGTGGCGAAGAGCCGCGGCGTGAAGGCCATCTTGCACGAGGTGTACTACCCCGCGAAGAACAGCGAGCTGATCGCCAAGCAGACCGGGGCCACGCTGGTGAAGATCCCCGGCGGGCCGGATCTGAAGGGCGGCAAGACGTACGTCCAGCACCTGGACGCGGTGGTGAAGCAGCTGGTGAAGATCTACGGCAACTGATGGCCCAGCCCCCGCCCCTGCTCGCCAGCCGCCAGCTCGAGGTCGGCTACCTGGGCCAGGCGATCTTGCCGCCGGTCGACCTCGAGATCCGCGCGGGCGAGTTCTGGGCGGTGATCGGCCGCAACGGCTCGGGCAAGACCACCTGGCTCAAGACCATGCTGGGGCTGATGCCCCCGGTGAAGGGCAGCGTCGAGCAGAGCAGAGCCGACCTGAACCTGTCTTACTTGCCGCAGCGCAAGGCCATCGACGAGCTCTACCCGCTCTTGGCGCGGGACGTGGTCCGGATGGGCCTCGATCGGAAGTGGTCGTTCGTCCGGCCCTGGTTTGGCGGTGAGCCGCCCGAGGTGGAGCGGGCGCTCGACGAGATGGGCGTGCTCGGCCTGGCCAACGAGCCCTTCCGCCGCCTCTCGGAGGGGCAGAAGCAGCGCGTGCTGTTCGCGCGGCTCAGCGTGTCCAGCGCGCACCTGGCCGTGCTCGACGAGCCGACCAGCGCCATGGATCAGGTCGCCGAGCACGAGGCGTTCACCCTGCTCGACGGCCTGCGCAAGCGCCACGGTCTCGCGATCGTGATCGTCAGCCACTATTTGGGCATGGTGCGGCGCTTCGCCGATCGCGCGCTGTTGCTCGATCGCGACACCCAGACCGCGCTCAGCGGCGCGCCCTCGGCGGTCTTCGCCGACGACCGCTTCCAGGCCCGGTTCAGCGAGCGGCCGCCGCCGCTCGAGACGGCGGAGGACGGCGATGACTGACGCGGCGCCTGCCTCGAGCAGCGAGGCCCTGAGCGAGCAAGAGCTCGAGCAGGCGTTCGGCGGCGATCTGGGCGCCGGCCCCGGAGCGCAGCCCTCGGCCACGGTCGCGGCCACGCCGGAAGCGCCCGCCATGGGCGCCGACCGAAGCGCGCGCGAAGGCGCGCCCAGCTGGAAGGAGTTTTCGCACGGCTGGGAGCTCGGCATCTATCGCGACCCGGTGCTGTGCGGGGTGTTTGCCGGCCTGGTGCTGGGGGTGCTGGGCGTGTTCGTGGTGCTCCGGCGCGCCGTGTTCGTCACCGCCGCGGTGAGCCAGGCGGCAGGCCTCGGCGTGGCGCTGGCGTTCCTGGTCGAGCTGACCTGGCACGTGCCGGTCCCACCCGTGGGCGGCGCGCTGGTGTTGGCGCTGACGGCCACTGCCATCCTCAGCCTTCGCATGCAGCGCATGCGGCTGCCCAGCGAGACGCTGGTGGGGCTGATCTATCTGGGGGCCAGCGCCGGCGCGATCTTGGTGGGCGACCGCATCGCGCAAGACTCGCACGACATCGCCAGCATCTTGTTCGGCACCGCGGTCTTGGTGCGCCCCTTGGACCTCTCGCTGGTGTTCGCCGCGGGGCTGGTCACCCTGGCGGTGATCGCGGTGTGCTACCGCGGGTTCTTGTTCGCGGGTTTCGATCCAGAAGGGGCACGGGTGCACCGCCTGCCGGTGCGCGCCCTCGACCTCTTGCTGTGGGCGCTGGTCGCCATCGAGGTTTCGGTCACGACGCGGGCGATTGGCGCGTTGCCGGTGTTCGCGTTCGCGGTGGTGCCCGCCATGGCGGCTCTGGCGCTGGTCGAGCGGGTGCGCTGGGCGCTGGTGGTGGCCGCCGTGTTCGGCGGGCTGTCGGGCGGGCTCGGCTATCTGTTCGCGTTCTTTTTCGAGTTCCCGGTCGGGGCCTCGCAGGCCACGCTGGCGCTGCTCTTTCTGCTCGTTTGCCTGCCCATCGCGCGGGTGCTTCGCGGCAGCGCCGCGTGAGGCAAGAAACCCCTCTTGCCTCGCCCGCCGGGCCTGGTCGAAGCTTGGCCCGACAGCCCCCGAGGAACCCGAGCGCCCATGTCGAAGCCCGCGTCGCGTACGGCCGCCCTGGTGGTGGCGACCCTCGCACTTCTGACCGCGGGGGCGGGCGTGGCCAAGGCGCAGACACCGAAGCCGGCCACGGCCGATGCCGCCGCCGCCGCCGCCACCGATGCCGACGCCGACGCCGATGCCGATGCCAGCGACGGCGACGCCGACGCCGACGCCCCCGAGGGCGAAGCGCTGGCGGAAGAGGCCGCCGCCCCGGTAGCCCCGAGCGCCAGCACCCCGCCGGCCGAGAGCGCCAGTGCTGCGCCCAGCGCCAGCGCGCCGGCCCCCGCGGCCCCGGCGGCCAGCGCCGGCTCGGGCACCACCGCGTCGGTGCAACTGGGCGACGCCGCCGTGTTCACGGTCGCCGTCGGTCACGGCGGGCAGAGCGCCAAGGCCCGCGCCGACGCGGCGACCGCGGCGCTGAAGCAAGCCGCTGGCAGCGTGAAACCCGACGAGGTGCGGGTGGAAGACCGCGCCGACAGCGCGGCCATCTACGCCGGCAAGACACCGATCATCGAGCTCTACCCCGACGATGCCACGGCCGCCGGCGACAGCAGCCTGAAGGACCACGCCGCGCGGGTGGCGGCGCAGATCCGGGAGGCCATCCGCCGCGAGCAGAAGCGCAGCGCCATCGCCAACACGGTGTTCTCGCTGTCGCTGGTGGTGCTGGCGGCGCTGTTCGCCATCTACCTGCTGCGCAAGCTCGGTGAGTTCACCGATCGCGCCCGGGACTTCATCGTCAAGAACCCCGACCGCATCCCCACCCTGCGACTGTATTCGCTCGAGGTCGTGCGCCCCGCCGCGCTGCGCAGCGCGCTGGTGGTCGGCTTCGGGGCCTTGCGCTTCATCGGGCAGATCAGCATCGGTTACTTCTGGCTGCTGGGCAGCCTGTCGCTGTTCGAGACCACCCGCCCGTACACCGAGAAGCTGACCGGTCTGGTGGTCTCGCCCATCACCGGCCTGATCGGCCGCGCGGTGGCGACCATCCCCATGCTGGTGGTGACGGCCATCGCGGCGGTGGCCGTGCTGGTGGTGCTGCGCTTCGTCGCGATGTTCTTCTCCAGCGTGGCCCGCGGCGAGACCCGGGTGGCGTGGCTCTCTGCCGAGCTGGCCACGCCCACCAGCATGCTGCTGCGCATCGGCATCGTGGCGGCGGTGCTGGTGTTCGCAGCACCCGTCGTCACCGGGGACGAGCAGGGCGCACTGTCGCGCGTGGGCACGGTGGTGATCGCCGCCCTCGGCCTGGCTGCCACCCCGCTCTTAGCCACCGCGCTGGCCGGGGCGGCGGTGCTGTATTCGCGGCGCCTCTCCCCCGGCGACGTGACCCGGATCGGCGCCCAGGGCGGCCGGGTGAAGAGCATCGGCCTGGTCGACGTGCAGATCGAAACCGAAGACGGCTCCACGGTCCGCGTGCCGCACCTGCTGTTCTTGTTCAAGACCTCGAAGCTCTCGTCGAAGACCGCCGGGCTCGAGCTCGACGTGCTGGTGGCCGCATCCGAGAAGCCGACGGTGGTACGGCAGGTGCTGCTCACGGCGGCGACGCGGTTCGACGCGGCTCCGCACGTCGAGCTGGTGGCGGCGGACGCCGACGGCCTGCGCTTCCGCGTTCGACTGGTCGCCGCGTCACCGGACACCACCCGGGGCGACGCGCTCAGCGCGCTGGTCGAGGCGCTCGCCGAGCGCGGCATCCCGCTCGGCCGAGGACGGGCCGCGGGGGCGGCGTGAGCTCGATCCTCGTCCTGGTGGGCCTCTTGGTGCTGGCCTACCTGGGCAGCATCTTGGTGGGGGGCCGCTCGGTGCGCGGCTATGGGCTGCCTTCCGGCTCGGAGTGGGTGCTGCTCGGCTTGGTGGTGGGGCCCCATGCCCTGGGCACGGTCACCCGCCCCACGCTCTCGGCGCTCGAACCGCTGGCGCTGGTCGCGCTGGCCTGGCTCGCGCTGGTCACCGGCATCGACTATGGCTTCGTCGGGCCGAGGCGGATCCGGCTGCGCCGGCTGTTTGCCGCCGTCGTGCTCTCGCTGGGTTCGGCCATCGGCGTCGCCGGTGCCTTCGCGGTGTACGCCCAGACGTTCACCACGCTGCGCGGCCACGATCTGCTGATCGCCTGCATCGGCGTGGGCGCGGTGTCGTGCGAGACCACGCGCTACGCGGTGCGCTGGGTCGCCGAGCGCTACGCCGCCCAGGGGCCGCTGTCCGATCTGGTTGCAGACATCGCCGACGGCGACGACATCGTCCCGCTCTTGGCGATCACCGTGGCATTCACCCTCGACCCCACACCGGGCCTGACGCTGGTGCTGCCGTTCTGGGGCCTGGCGCTGGCCACGTTGGGCACCGGCGCGCTGCTCGGCGCGCTGGGCTCGGCCCTGTTGCGGGTCGAGCTGCGGGTGACGCAGACCTGGGGCATCGTGCTCGGCGCCGCGCTGTTCGGAGTCGGCATTGCCACGCGCATCGGCAGCTCGGCCCTGGGCCTGTGCTTCGTGCTGGGTCTGGCGATCTCGCTCTTGGCCGGGCGGCGCGAAGAGCTGCGGGCCATGGTCGAGCCCAGCGAGCACTCGGTGATCTTGCCGGTGCTGGTGCTGGCCGGCGCCTATGTGGACCTCGACGCCCCCGCCCGCGTGGGGCTCTTGGTCGGCGTGGTGCTGGCGGCGCGCGTGGCGGTGAAGTGGACCAGCGGCGCGCTGCTCCGGCTCTCCCGGGGCGGCCAGAACGCCGGGCCGTTTCTGGGATTCGGCCTCTTGCCCTCGGGCGCCCTGGCGATGGCGTTCGGGCTGGCATTCGCTCTGCGCTTTCCGGGCGAGGTCGGACAGACCGTGCTGGTCGTGGCGCTCGCCGTCACGCTGTTCGGAGAGCTCTTCGGGCCCACCGCGCTCTTGTTCGCGCTCCGGCGTGCCGGCGAGGTCGACGCCCCGACGTCGTCGCGCTTCGGCCGTCGTAGCGACCGCCCCCCAGCGAGGGCACCGTGAGCGGGCCGGCAGCCCCCAAGTCGGCCACCGTCCGGCTCACGCAGCTGGTGACGCTGGTGGCGCTGTTCGGCCTGCTCTGGCTGGGGGTGCGGGTGGTCCCCGAGGCCCAAGGCATGGCCGCGCTGGTGGGCGCGCTGGGCTTCTTGCTGCTGGCCGGCACGCTGATGAGCGAGATCTGCGAGGTCGTGGGCCTGCCCCACCTCACCGGCTACATCGCCGCGGGCGTGGTGGCGGGCCCCCACGTGCTGCACCTGCTCGAGCACCACACGGTCGAGCGCCTGTCGGTGGTGAACACGCTGGCGCTGGCGCTGATCGCGCTGGCCGGCGGCGCCGAGCTGCGCCTGGCCGATCTGCGCGCGACCGCCAAGAGCCTGCTGTCGGCGATGATCTTCCAGTCGCTGATCGTGCTCGCGATCACCACCGCCGCCTTCTTCTTCCTGGCGCGCTTCATGCCGTTCACCGCCGGCATCTCGCGCATGGGCCTGATCGGGGTGGGGCTCTTGTGGGGGGTGCTCGCGGTCAGCCGCAGCCCCAGCGCCACCTTGGCCATCTTGTCTCAGACCCGCGCGCAGGGCCCGGTGGCTCGGTTCACGCTGGCGTTCGTGATGTCTTCGGACGTGGTGGTGCTGGTGATGCTGGCGGTGGCCATGATGGCCGCGCGCCAGCTCTTGGACCCGACCGCCCAGACCTCGTTCTCGGACTTCGAAGCCCTGGGGCACGAGCTCCTCGGCAGCAGCTCGCTGGGCATCACCCTCGGCCTGGTGCTCACGTTCTATCTGCGCTTCGTCAGCTCCGAGCTCTTGGTGGTGCTGATGGCGCTGGGCTACGGCATGACCGCCGGCCTGCACTATCTGCGGTTCGACCCGCTGCTCACCTTCCTGATCGCCGGGTTCGTGGTCCAGAACTTCTCGCGGCAGGGCCAGAAGCTGCTGCACGCGGTGGAGCAGACCAGCGCCATCGTGTTCGTCGTGTTCTTCGCCTCGGCCGGCGCCCACCTCGACGTGCCGCTCTTGCGTTCACTCTGGCCGCTGGCGCTGGGGCTGGCGGTCATCCGCGGCGCCGCCACCTGGCTGGCGCACCGGGCCAGCACTCGAGTCGCCGACGACCCGCCGGCCATCCGCCGCTACGGCTCTGCGGGCCTGATGTCCCAAGCCGGACTGACCCTGGGGCTTTCGATGGTGATCGCTCGCGAGTTCCCCACCTTCGGCCCGGGCCTGCGCTCGCTGTGCATCGCCGTGGTCGCGGTCAACGAGGTGATCGGCCCGATCTTGTTCAAGCTGGCCCTCGATCGCAACGGCGAGACGGCGCCAGATGCCGGCCCCCGCACCGCGTCGACCGAGCAGCCCCCGCTGGCCAACTGACGCCGGTTCGCTCCAAGTCCGAGCTCGAGCACTCCCGCGCCGCGAAGAACCCGCCGCCAGCAGGCTTCGTCGTATCCGCCGGCTTCGCCGGTGGTTTCCGTGGGTTTTCGCCGCTGGTGACGAGCGCGATCTGATCATGGCAAGACTGCCCAAGTCGAGTCTACTATCGCCGCCTCATGTCGCCTCGCCGTCTTCCCCTGCTCGCCCTGCTCGCCGTCGCCGTCACCGGGTGCCCCCGCAAAGACCCGAAGAAGTGCGAAGAAGCCCAGGGCGTCATCCGTCAGGGCATCGCCGCCGAAGACTTCGCCGCGGCCCGCTCTTGGCGCGACTACGCCTACAAGCACTGCGCCGATCGCGGCGTGCTCGACGGCCTGGACAAGGAGATCGTGCAGAAAGAGGCTGACGCCAATGCGCGCAAGGCCAGCGCCGAGGCCGCCCGGCAGAAGACCGAGCAACTGGTGAAGCTGTTCAGCGAGTGGGCCGGGACCCACAAGGCCAACCCGGCCGGCGCAGCGGTGAACGTGAGCTGCAGCGCCCCTGCCGACCCCAAGAAAGAGAAAGAGCGCTGGTGCACCCGCGAGCGCACCGCGAGCGAGCACAAGCTTCGCGTCACATATTGGGAGGCCGAGCCCGACGCCTACGAGTTCGCGACCCTGAGCGCAGGCGACGTCTCGTGCGAGCTCTTGGGCGGCGGCACCCAGGTCAAGAACGCCCACGGCGGCGCGCTCGTGCACTGCAACCTCACGGGCGGCGCCCTGGCCGGCAGCCAGGCGCTCGTGCTGCGCACCGCCCAGGGCACCCAGCTCAGCGTCTTTTCTGCAAAGTACGCCGAGAAGAACCCGGCCTTCAGCCGCCGGCTGAACATGTGAGCGCTTGGACGGGGCTCCGGATTCGATCGTCGCCCGCCCTGCCGAGGGCACGCGGAGCCTGGGCCTCTTGGGCGCCACCGGGATCGGTGTCGGCGCCATCGTCGGGGGCGGCGTCATCGTGCTCGCCGGCGTGGCGTTCCGCACCGCTGGTCCGGCCGCCCTCGCGGCATTTGCCCTCAACGGCGTGATCGCCGCCCTCACCGCGCTGTCGTTCGCCGAGCTCGGCACGGCCTTCCCCGAGTCGGGCGGCGCCTACGTGTTCGCGAAGAAGATCTTGAGCGTGCGTGCGGCCTTCGCGGTGGGCTGGGTGCTGTGGTTCGCTTACATCGTCGGGGCCGTGCTGTACGCGCTGGGCTTCGCCGAGTACGGCACCGCCCTGCTCGCCGACGCGCTGCGCGCCGCCGGCCTCGCATCGCCCGCATGGCTGGGCGGGCGGCGGGCGGCGCTGATCGCGGCGGTCGGCGCCTCGAGCGCCTACGTGCTCGCCCTGGCTCGCAAACCCACCGGCGGCGGCCAGTGGGCCACGATCGGCAAGCTGGTGGTGTTCGCCGTGCTGCTCGCGGGTGGGCTCTGGGCGCTGGGCGTGCGCCGCGGCGAGCCCATCGCGACCGATCTTCGGCCTTTCATGCCGCACGGGCTGAGCGGCGTGCTCACGGCGATGGGCGCCACCTTCATCGCGGTGCAGGGCTTCGAGCTGGTCTCCGGCGTCGGTGGCGAGGTGCGCGCGCCGCGCCGGAACATCCCCCGCGCCACCCTGCTGTCGCTGGGCCTCGCCCTGCTCGTGTACCTGCCGCTCTTGTTCTTGGTGGCCACCGTGGGCACGCCGGCCGGCACCAGCGTGATGGCACAGGCCGAGCAGCAAGGCGACACCCTGACGGCGGCGGCGGTCCGCGAGTACATGGGCCCCTTCGGTTACCTGCTGGTGATGGTCGCCGCGGTGCTCTCGACGCTGTCGGCGCTCCAGGCCTGCCTCTTGGCGGCATCGCGGGTCGCGCTCAGCATGGCCACCGATCGCACCTTGCCGCACCTCTTGGCCGAGCAGCACAAGGTGCACCGAACGCCGGTGATGGCGCTCTTCGCCACGCTGCTGGCGGTGGTCTCGATCCTGTTCATGGTGCCCGATCTGGCTGCGGCCGGCGCGGCGGCGGGCCTGATCTTCCTGGTCTCGTTCGCGCTGGCGCACTGGACGGCGTACCTGGCTCGAAAGCGCGGCGGCCCAAGCGATGCGTTCCGGGCGCCGCTCTTCCCGCTGGTGCCGGTGGTGGGCGGCGTCAGCTGCGTGGCGCTGGCCGCCTTTCAGGCCGTGACCGTGCCCGCGGCGGGCGGCGTGAGCGCGGTGTGGCTGGGCCTCGGCGTGCTGCTCTATGTCGCGGCCTTCTCGACCCGTGCGCAGGTGGTCGACGCCCGCGCCGAAGCCCGCGACCCCGGGCTCTTGCGGCTGCGCGGCCGCTCGCCGATGGTGCTGGTGCCGGTGGCGAACCCCGAGAGCGCGGCCGGCCTGGTCGAGGTCGCCAGCGCGCTCGCCCCGCCCCAGGTCGGGCGCGTGCTCTTGCTCAGCGTGATGAAACCTTCCGCGCCGAGCGACGCGCCGCCCCCCGGCTTGCTTCGCGCGCAAGGGGTGCTGACCGACGCGGTGACGCGGGCCTTGGGCCGCGGGCACCGCCCCGAGGCGCTCTTGACCATCGCCGAGTCGCCGTGGGACGAGATCGAGCGCGTCGCGCGCTGGCGACAGTGCGAGGGGATCTTGCTGGGTCTGACCCGGCTCGACGAGTCGAGCACGCTGCACGAGCTCGAGCGCCTGCTCGGTCAGGTGGACTGCGACGTGGCGGTGCTCAACGCTCCTCCGGGCTTCGATCTGGCCCAGGTCGAGCGCGTCTTGGTCCCAACCGGCGGCGGCGGTCGGCAGCACGAGCTGCGGGCACGGCTCTTGGGCACGCTGCACCGCAACGCCCGGCGCCCGATAGAGTACCTGCGCGTGCTGCCCACCGAGAGCACCGCCGCCCAGATCCGCGACGCCGAGCGCAGCTTGGGGCGCGTGGCCCAGGACGAAGCCGGCGCCCGGCACAGCGCGTGGGCGGCAAGGCGCTGTTCGGCCAGTTCGCGGTCGACGTGGCGCGCCGAGCGCCGTGCGCGACGATCATGCTCAGCCAGGGCCGCTGATCAGGTCACGCGCTCGGTCGAGCTGACCGCTTCGGCGACGGTGCGCGTGCCCTCGAGGATGCCCCCGTCGGCGCCCATCGCGATCACGATCCCCAGGTCGGCGAACAAGCTGACGATCGGCGTCACCCAGCTCGGATCTTCCCACACCGGCTCGAAGCGGTCGGCGCCCGGCTCACGCAAGAAGATGCCGCCGGCGCCGCTGGCCCAGATGCGCCCGGCCACGTCCACGGCGGCCGCCGGCAGATCCGGCTTGCCCTTCAAGAACCAGTGGCTCTCGCCACTGTCGTCGACGCAGATCACCAGACCCTCGCTTCCGGTGGCGACGCCCACGCGCCGGTCGCTGCGCCCCGCGCAGCTCAAGAGCGCGCGCACCCGCGGGATGTCGAGCATCTGAACCTGCCAGAGCAGGGGCTGATAGATGGCTGCAAAGCCGGCGCCGTCGTTCCGTCGCCCGACGATCAGCCAGCGGTCGTCGCCCATCCGAGCGATCTCGCTCACGCGCGCGACCTCGGGCAGGCTCAGCGGCTTGAGCCAGCGACGCGACGAGAGCGCATACAGCACCGGCGGGTGCCCCTCGGACTCGCCGACCACCACCGCGAGATCGGCAAAGTCGCCGCTGGCGTGCGAGAAGCTGACCTCGCGCGAGGGCCCGCGCACCACCTCCGACACGCCGTCCACCGAGTACGTCGCGAGGGTGGCCTGGTCGCCCCCCACCAGCCAGCTGCCCGCCGAGGCGCGCTGCACGAAGCGGATCCCGCGCTCGTTCGGCAGCTCGTCCATCGGCGCTTCGAGCCAGCCGGTGCCGTTCCAGAAGCGCAGCCCCTGGTTGGTCGCAGCCAGGCAACGCCCATCCCCGTCCCACGCCACGCTGCGCACCACCTGATCGTCGCCGGGATGGTGACGAATGGTCCAGCGCCAGGTCGACTCACCCGCCGGCGCGGGCGCTGCCATGGGCGCCACGCTCTCGATCCGCCGCGAGGTGATGGGCTTCGATCGCGGGCTTGCCTTGAGCCACGGCAAGACCATCGACGCGAACATCGGGGCAGTCTTCGGCCGATCTTCCGGGCGCGAGGCCGTGGCCAGCTTCAGCGCCAGATCGAGGCCCGCGCAGGCCGCGGGCTGCTCCCGAAGCTCGGGCGAGAGCATGGCGGACTCCAAGATGCTGGTTCGCTCGGGCGAGCGGATCAGGGCCAGCGAGTCCATGGCGTTGCGCGTGGGGAAGTACCCCCGGCCGGTCAACATGAAGTACAAGTCCACCGCGAAGGTGAACACGTCGCTCCAGGTGCCGATGCGCCGGTCGTCGAGGGCGGCCTGCTCGGGCGGGGCGTAGCCCACGGTGCCCACCACGATCCCGCCGAAGGTGGCGTTCATGCCCAGCGGGCGGGCCAGACCGAAGTCGGTGATCTTGAAGATCTCGCTGTCGCCGAAGCCGCAGCACAGCACGTTGTTGGGCGTCAGATCGCGATGGATCACCCCCACGTCGTGCACCGCCTCCATCCCCCGGGCAATGCACTCCACGGCCAGGGCGGCCCGCGCCGGATCGAAGGCGTGGCCAGTCTTGTCCACGCTGTAGGCCACGCGCTCGGTGAGCGTGGTGCCTTCGACGCCGCCGTGCACGTATTCCAGGGCCAGCCACGGCAGCTCGAGCCGGCGGCCGTGGAACACGATCGGCAGGACCCCGGTGTCGATCATCCGAACCACGAACGGCGTGGGCGGCACCCGGTTGTTCAGCCGCGAGAGCGCGGTGGCTTCTTTGTCCACCACCAGCTTGGCGGTCTCGCCGGCCTGGAGCACGTAGCCCGGCTTGAGCAGCTTGATCACCACCGGTGACTTGCCGTCGGCCGCGTGGCGCATGCCGAAGTAGGCGATGCCCATCGCGCCGGTTCCCAGCAGCATCCCCAGGCGGAAGCTGACCCCCGGCTCCCGCAGCGAGGGGATCTCGAGCTGCCCGAGCGTCGAGAGCGACTCGTCTTGATCGGGGATCGGGATGGCCACGGGGGACGGGAGAGTACCTTCGATCACGGCCGGATCGCCACCCCGCGGATGCTGGGGCGCACGAAGGGCAGCGCCTTTCGCAGACTCTGCCGCGTGAGCGCCGTGAGCTCGAGCCCCGCCTGCTCGATGGCGCGGTCGGTGCGACGAGTCAGGTGACAGCCCGAAGCGATGCGCACCCAGAGGGGCTCGAGGCGCTGTTGCCACGCCAGACGCCCGGGTTGGTCGTCGGCCGCCACGTGCTCGATGAAGACCAGCCGGCCCCCTGGCCTGAGCACGCGTCGGATCTCGGCCAGAGCGACCTCGAGATCGGGCACCGAGCAGAGCACCAGCGTGCTCACCACCACGTCGAACGAGTCGGGCAACGCCTCGACGCGCGCGTCGATGATCTCGGCGCGCGCTCCCTGCGCGGCGACGCACCGGCTCAGCTTCTTCCGCATGTGCGGGTCGGGCTCGGCCAGCACCAGCCGCGAGACGTCGGGGCCATAGTGCGTGAGGTTCGCGCCGGTGCCGGCGCCGATCTCGAGCACGTCACCCGCCAGCGATCCGAGCAGCTCGCCGCGCCACGCGGCCAGGCACGCGCGCTCCGACTGCCGCATGAACGGGTCGTAGATCTGCGACAAAAGCCAGGACATGGGTTCAGGATCTCGCTCTCGGTGCTGGCACGAGCCGGCACCATAGCCTAGCGTTGGCGCCGTCCATGCGCGGAGCTCTCTCCACCGCCCTGGCGATCTGGGCCGCGGGCTGCGTCGCGACCCCTGCCCCGCCGGCGAATTCCCCGAATTCGGCGTCCGCGGCGTCTGCGCCTGCCGCGCCGCCCAGCGCCCCGCCGGCGCCGCTGGCCACGCATGCGCCGAGTCACGAGCACGAAGACGAGCCCGACGACGGCGAGGAGCCGCTCGACCCCGACCCCGCCGCGCCCGAGGTGGAGCCGCAGCCGCGCGCGCCGCACCCGCTGGAAGGCAAGAGCGCCCGCGAGATCGCCGCCGACTTCGCGCGCGACGAGGCCAGCATCGGCTCGATCTCACTCGGTCGACCCAGCGCCGGCGGGCTGCTCAACGGCGTGCAGATGCCCCGCGGCAGCGGCTGGACCGTGATGGACCCGGCGCACGCCTGGGGCACCCGCGAGACCGTGGACTATCTGATCAAGGCAATCACGCTCGTGCGCACGCGCTTCCCCGACTCGCACGACGTGTACGTCGGGCACATCAGTGCGCGACGCGGCGGCGCCCTGCGCCCGCACGTGAGTCATCAGGCCGGGCGCGACGTCGACCTGAGCTACTTCTACAACGACGACTCGGCCCGCTGGTACCGGCGCGCGACCGAGGCCAACCTGGATCGCGCGCGCACCTGGGCCTTCGTGCGCGCGCTGGTGACGGACACCGACGTGGAGCTGATCTTGATCGATCGCGCGCTGCAAGGGCTGCTCAGCGAGCACGCGCTGTCGGTGGGCGAAGACCCGGCCTGGGTCCAGAGCCTGTTTCGCGGCACGCCGGGCGCTCAGCGCCCGCTGATCTTCCACGCCAAGGGGCACGCCACGCACCTGCACGTGCGCTTCTACAACCCGATCGCGCAAGAGACTGCGTCGCGCGCCCACCAGACCCTGGCCGCCCACGGCTACGCCAACGCTGCCACGGCATTCGCCACCCACCGCGCGCGGCCCGGCGAGACGCTGGGCATGCTGGCCAAGAAGTACGGCACCACCGTGCGCGAGATCCAGCTGGCCAACGGGCTGAAGAACACCCGGATCCGCACCAAGCAGGTGTATCGCATCCCGCGCCGCGACACCCTGGGCCGCCCGGTGCTGGTGCGCATCCCGCCGCGCCGCCTGCCGCCCAGCGGCGCCGGCAAGAGCGCGGCGCGCGAGCCGTGAGCCGGCAGCGGGTCGTGGCCCTCCGCCCGGAAGTCGGGCCGGACGGTTGCGAAGAGGGACGCGTCTTCGATCGCGCCGCCTCGCGAGCCGGCGAGCGCATGACGTCGAGGGGTCGCAGGGTGTGAGCACCTGAGCCGGACGCCGCAGGTCGCCCTGACGAGAACCGATCGGGTCTGCGGGTCGTGGCCCTCCGCTTTACGACCTCACCGAGAAGGGCTACGACGCCCGTCCCCTCTTGGCCCGCCCGCTCGAGTTCAAACGCCGGGTCCGCATGCCGGATCCCGAAGAGCCACCGATGCCGCGCCCGCAGCGCTCGCCGGTGATCGCCGTCGGCGTACTGTCGTGGCTCGCCGCGGTGGCCGTGGCCTGGGGCGTGAGCGCGGGCACCATCCCCGTGGAGCGCTGGCTCGAGACCCAGCCCGAGCCCCCGCGCACCGCGCCCGCGCGTGCGCGGCCGCCCCGAGCACCCGAGCCGATGGTGCGGCCGCCGCTCGTGGCCCAAGCGCCCGCGCCCAGCGCTGCCTTCGAGCCGGTGCCCATCGCCGAGGCGGCGCCCGAGCCCGCGCCCGAGCCGACAGCGCTCGTGGCCGAGCCGCCGCCGCCCGCGCCCGAGCCCACGTCGCGCCGCGAGCTGCCGCCGGTCGCGAAGAACGATCCGGCCTCGCCGCACGCGGAGCCGGCACCCGCTCTGGCGCCGCCGGCGCCCGCTCCGGCCCCCCCCGCCGAAGCGCCAGGCCCTGGCTCGAGCGACGGCCGATCGTGCGAGGCCGCGGCCGCGGCCCATGCCGACGAGATCCGGGTCGGCGGTGATCGCGGCCCGGCGGACCTGTCGGCGGGCGACTATGCGCGGGTGCTGAACAACGGAAGCTACCTGGGCGCGTGCGGCGTCCCGGCGCACGCGCGCGTCGACGTGTGCGCCGCCGTCCAGAACGGGCGGGCCGTCGGCGTGACGGTACGCCTCACGCCGCGCGCCCCCAGCGTCGAGCGCTGCGTGGCTGGGCGCGTGCGCCGGCTCTCGTTCCCGTCGCACCCGCGGCTGGACGTGGCCCGCACCCGCTTCGAGTGAGCGTCTGCCCTAGCCCTCCGGGGCCGGCGGCGGGAAATACGGGTTGGTCTTGCGCACCGTGCCGAGCGGCGCGTGCTCGCCGCCATACGCGTGGCCGGGATACAGCACCACCTCGTCGGGCAGGCGCGACAGCCGCTGGGTCAGCGTGCGCCGCATCTCTTCCGGATCGCCGCCGGGCAAGTCGACGCGGCCACAACCCTGAAGGAACAGGGTATCGCCGGCGATGAGCGCGTCTTTCACCCGGAAGCACGACGAGCCGGGCGTGTGCCCCGGCGTGTGCAGCCACTCGATCTCGATCTCGCCGACCCGGATGGTGTCGCCCGAATCGTGCAAGGTCATGTCGGTCTTGCTGATGCCCGTGACCTTGCGCAGCCCGTCGGCCTCGAGCTTGTGGGTGTGCACGGGGCAGCTCTGAAGCTCGAGCAGATCCGGCAGGCCCTGCACACCGAAGCCGAACAGCCCACCGCCCACGTGGTCGGGGTGATAGTGCGTCGCAAACGCGCCGACCAGCTTCATACCGTCGGCGGCGGCCACCTCCAGCACGCCTTTCACGTCCCACGCGGGGTCGACGGCGATGCACTCGCCACGGTCACGATCGCCGACCAGGTAGACGAAGTTCTGCATCTGGCGGCCGACGCTGCTGGTCTTGCCGACGTCGCGGCCAACCAGCAACTGGCGAAGGTAGAACGTGGCCATGGGCGCGCAGCAAAGCACGGAGACGCAGGCGTGTTAAGCTGCCGCCGCATGCAGCGGGCGTGGTTCGCAAGCACGATGCTGGTGGCGGGCCTGGGTCTCGCTGCGTGCGGCGACGATGCCGAGGGCGGGGGCAGCGGGGGCGCGGCAAGCACCGGCGGCGCGACGGGCGGAACGACCGGCGGCGGCGGTGCGAGCACGGGTGGCAACGGCGGAACGACCGGCGGCGGCGGTGCCCCCGGCGGCGGGGGCGGAACGACCGGCGGCGGCGGTGCGGGCACGGGCGGCGGCGGCGGAACGACCGGC
>JAKLKA010000272.1 GCA_023150915.1 Polyangiaceae bacterium | reverse complement strand
GGCGCCACCGGGGGCGGCGGCGGCGTGGGCGGCACCGATCCGCTGCCCGAGGGCGACACGGGGCTCGCCGCGAAGTACCCGGGCGACGTCGGGCTGTCGAAGGATCCGGGCGTGCTCTTCTTCGACGACTTCGAGAGCTACTCGGCGCCGCCCGATCTGAACAAGACCTACGACTCGGTCTACCAGATGAACCAGATCCGGATCGCCACCGAGAGCGGGAACTTCCACGCTGGCAAGAAGGGGCTGGAGTTCAAGGTTCCGAAGCAAGACGCCGAGCTGAGCAACGCGGTGGACAAGGTCCTGGCAGAAGAGCGGGACGTGCTCTTCTTGCGCTACTACTCCAAGTTCATGGCGCCCTTCGACGTGGTGGGCTCGAGTCACAACGGCTCGATCATCTCGGCGCACTACTTCGTGAATGGGCAGGCCACGCCGGGGGTGCCCGCAGACGGCAAGAACAAGTTCCTGGCCGCCCTCGAAGACTGGCGCGGCGAGGCCGCCACCAAGTCCCCGGGGCCGCTGAACACCTACGTCTATCACCCAGAGCAGCGCAGCCAGTGGGGCGATCACTTCTTCCCCACGGGCACGGTGCTGCCGAACTCGAGCCTGCCGTTCGACTTCGGCCCAAGCTTCGTCAAGCGGCCCGACGTCACGCCCGATCTCGACAAGTGGTACTGCTACGAGCTGATGGTCAAGGCAAACACGCCGGGAAAGCGCGACGGCCGCATCGCCTTCTGGCTGGACGGCAAGCTCACCGCCGATTTCCAGAACCTCAGGCTGCGTGACATCGACAGCCTGAAGATCGACCGCTTCCAGCTGGCGCTGCACATCGGCAGCAACAAGAACGGCGAGGCGAAGAAGTGGTACGACGATCTGGTGGCCGCCAGCTCCTACATCGGGCCGATGAAGTGATGCGACGGCCCCCTCTGCTCTGGTTGGGGCTCTTGGCCTGTGTCGGCGCGTGCGGCTCCGACGACTCGAGCCCCGGCTCGGCGAGCGACGCGGGCACCGACACCGGCATCGACGCGGCCGTCGACTCTGCGACGGATGGCGACTCCGAAGCGTCCGCCGACTCGGCGCCCGAGGCCCAGGCCCCGAAGCTCATCTTGCCCAAGAGCGCGCTGACCGCCGACGAGCTGGGCGTGCTGGTCAACGCTTCCGACCCGCAGTCGAAAGAGGTCGCCGCGCACTATGTCGCGGCTCGCAAGATCCCCAGCGCAAACGTGGTCACGCTCACCTTCCCGGTGAACGACGTGATGACCGAAACCGACTTCGCCGCCGCCAAGGCTGCGGTCGATGCGGCGCTGGGCGCCAAGATCCAGGGCCTGGCCATCACCTGGACCAAGCCCTATCGCGTGGCTTGCATGAGCGTGACCAGCGCCTTCGCGCTGGGCTTCGACAAGAAGCACTGCAACACCACCGGGGGCAGCTGCGGCCCCACGGCCAGCGTGCCGACCTACGACTCGGACAGCGTGGCCCCCTTCACCGACTTCGGCATCCGGCCGGCGATGATGCTGGTGGGCAAAGACGCCGCCACGGCCAAGGCTCTGATCGACCGCGGGGTCGCCGCCGACGACACCTTCCCGACCGGCGACGGCTTCTTGGTGCGCACCACCGACACCGCGCGCAGCGTGCGCTGGCCGTCGTTCGTCTCGCTCACCTCCGACTGGACCGACCCCAGCGTGATGAAGCTGAGCTACGTGGACAACTCGGCGGGCACGGGCTCGAACGTGATCGAGAACCAGAAGAACGTCTTCTTCTACTTCACCGGGCTCGCGTCGGTGCCCAAGATCGAGACCAACACCTATCGCCCGGGGGCCATCGCCGATCACCTGACCAGCTACGGCGGGCAGGTGCCCACCAGCGGGCAGATGAGCATCGCGAAGTGGATCGAAGTGGGCATTACCGGCAGCTTTGGCACGGTGGTCGAGCCCTGCAACTACAAGAGCAAGTTCCCCGAAGCCGAGGTGGTGGTGCCGCGCTACTACCGCGGCGAAACCCTGCTCGAGGCGTACTTCAAGAGCGTGAGCACGCCCGGCGAAGGGCTGTTCGTCGGCGAGCCGCTGGCGCGTCCGTTCGGCGCCGAGCCCGTCACTTTTGCAGGCGGCGCGCTCAGCGTGCAGACCACGCACCTCGACCCGGCGCACAGCTACGCGATCGAGGCGGCCGATTCCGAGAGCGGCCCGTTCGTGGCAGTGCAGTCGGGGATCACGGTGCCAAGCCACCAGCGTGCTACGTTGACCGTGAAGCCCGCCGACAAGGCGGTGTATCGACTGGTGCGCGAGTGAGATGCTCGTGGCATGGAGGTAGGGTAAGGTAGAAGCCATGGCTCGGATCCGTTCGATGCTCGTGGCCGGCGGCCTGCTTCTGTTCGCCTGCGCCGTCGACCAGGTGGATCTCGAGGGCAAGCAGTGCCCGTGCGCCAAGGGTTGGACGTGTGACCCGACGACCCAGCGCTGCGTGCAGCCTTCGGGCAGCGGCGGCGCTGGCGGCACGGGCGGCAGCGCCGGGTCCACCGGCGGCGCGGCGGG
>JAKLKA010000108.1 GCA_023150915.1 Polyangiaceae bacterium | reverse complement strand
TGCCACGCAAGGCTCGCTTCCAGATGGCGGCGCACCCTTGGCTGGACGGGATTCGAACCCGTTGGGTCACTCACCTGGTTTCAGCTTTGTATTGGCTTCTACATGGCATCCTCCGGGACAGAGCTTCTTGACGCACAGCAACGACCGGGGGAGGCAGGAAAATCCACGTACGGGGCCATCGAGGCGGCGAGGCTCATGAAGAAGGGGTGAGTCAGGCGGCCGTTCGTCATCGGCGTGGTTCGCTCGCGGATGACGGGCACGCACGCGCGAGAAATGGGCAGCGTGGAAGTACTGCCGTATCGAAAAGCCCTCTCCGAGCTCGAGCAGTTCCTCGCGCGCTCCGGGTAGTCAGCGCGAACGCCTTGCCCTACTTCGTCTTCCGTTAGCAGCGCCCCGACCTCGCCGGCGGTCAGCACGTTCTCGCCGCCCCGAGGATCGCAGTGGAAGGGAGCCGCCGAAGCTCTTGGCTGACGCAGGGAGCCAGTCACTCTTCGAGGACTGGGATGCTCTGGCACGGATCCTTGGCGCTGACGATGACCCAGATGGGTCCGGGACGGGGCTCCGCGACGCCGCGGGCCACCCACACCGACTCGACGCGCGTCCCACCTGCGGCGTAGCTGTAGTGCACGCCGTAGTTGGTGCGCCGGTTCTCGCGGAACGGCTCCACGCGATCGACACGACCCGGTCTCGCGGCGCCGTGGCGGTACAGCCGCCGCGCTCCGCGAGCCATGAGCCGGCCGGCGAGGACCACCACGGCGCCGCCCGTCGAGACGAAGCCGCAGATCCAGAAGATGCCCCAGCCGAGCGGATTGATCTTGGTCCCCGGCCAACGGGCTCGGCTCGAGTCTTGGGGATCGTATTCGATGTCCAGCGGCGTCCCGGCGGCGGCGGCTTCCACCTGGCTGGTGTGGGTCTGTTCTAGCTTCGCCGTCCGGCGCTGGCCGTCGGCGTCGGCGAACGAGACCTCGATGGTGTGAATCGGCACCGCCCCGCCCCGGCTCGAGCTGGTTTGCCGGTAGCCGACGGGCGTCGCGCGGACGACTTTGCCGCGTCGATCGAGCGCATCGTCGACGGCCGGTGAGCCCAGCATCGAGTAGAGGAGCCCCGCCGCAAAGCCGCCTGCGACCACGAGTGCCACGCCGATCAACGACGCCGTACGCGCCGACGAGCTGTGCATCCAGGGTGGCACCGCGCGCGGGGGCGGCGGCGGTTCTGCGCCGTCGACGGCGTCGACCCGCTCGGTCCCGCTCATGCGCGGCAATTTAGCGCAGCGTCACTGCCTCGCCAACCGGCTGCGGACCTCGCCGTCCGTCGCCCGCGCCGACGTTGCACTGGCCAGTGCTGGTGGCGCTGGTGCCGAGCTGGGCGTGAGCCTTCCAGCGCTTGTCGCGGCTTCGCGCGACGATACCCCACGAGATGTCGGCCAGCGCTCGCGGCGTCGTCTTCTCGGCTGGGCGTCGAGACTGTCTTGCGCGCTCTTCACACTCAGCCTAGCGTGCACCTCGGACTTCTGGACCAGCGACTCGTTCCCAGTGAGTGAGCCATGAGCATGAAGGCATTCGAAGGCATGGGCCCCGAGGATCCGCGCAAGTGGCAGCTCGCGACACAGTTCGCGCAGGCCATCGGGACGCAGTGCCTCCAGGGGCACCAGCTCGTCCAGAACCAGAGCGACGGCGAGCTGGAGCTGCGCGGCAAGTGGCACGGCTATCCGGCACGCATGAAGCTCGACATGAACTTCGGCAGCATCGAGTGGGAGATGAAGGCTGCGAATCCCACGGGAGCCAGCTTGTTCCTGCACTGGAATCCCGAGGCCGTGCCCAACGTCGGACAGTTCTCCGGCGACGTAGCCAGCGACTGGGGCGAGGACGACTCGACCAAGTACTTCTTCGGCAAAGGCTTCTACCTGGGTGCGGAGAAAGCCGAGCTCGACCGCCTCTTGGCCGTGTATCAGTCACTCCACGAGCACGTGCGCGGCGCGCTCGTGACGCACATGATCGGCGACAAGATTGCGCGCCTGTACTTGTACGGGCACGGCTCGATATGCCTCGGCTTCGACGCGAACGTCTACGAGTTCCCCGACCCGGTGAACCAGACCGCTCGCGGCGTCTGGTTGATGGGCCAAGTGGCCTGGGGTCTCGGGCAGATCGACCCGGGCTCCCTGCCTGCGCCCGAGCAGGCGGCGCCGAGTGGCATGCTGTTCAAGATGACCTGCGGCTATTGCCGCACGTTGTACCTCTGGAGTCAGAACCAGTTCTGCCCGAACTGTGGAGCTCCGCCGCAGCAGCGCTGAATGCCGGGCCGCGGGGGCCAACCGGCGCTCCGACTCATCGCGTCGCTGAGTCGCGGGACACGCCGCATGGCCCCTGGCGACCGGCGCACTGCCTCGGCTAGTCTACGGCGGTGGAGCTCTCGTTCACCTGTCATGGCTACTTCGCGGATCCACCCGATGATCGCACGGACGCCCGCTCCGAACGAGCCTTGAACGTCACCGCGTGATCGCGAAGATCCGCCGCGTGCCGACCGCGCTGGTCCTGGCGCGACCGGAAACCGTGCTCCGCTGGCACCGCTACGGCTTTCGCCTCTTCTGGCGCTGGAAATCACGACGCCCGAGGCCCCCCGCACCTCGGGTAGCGGCCGACACCGTGGAGCTCATTCAGCGCTGGCGCTTCCCGCGAAGCTCGGCGACGAGCCCCGAGGGTTCGTTGGCTTCCAGCGTGAAGTCCCAACCTTGAGCTCGAGCAACCCGCGAGACGATGGACAGACCCAGGCCCTGCCCTTGGGTGCCGCGAGTGCGGGCTCGGTCGCCGCGTTCGCCGCGTGACAGCACACGCTCACGCTCTTCGGGCGAGAGGCCCGGGCCGTCGTCCAGCACGCGCAGCACGAACTCGTCCCCCGCAGCGTCGAGCACCACTGCGACGTGGCCGCCTTGCTGGTTGTGGCGCACGGCGTTTCCCACCAGGTTCGTGAGGGCCTGCTCCACGCAGGTCGGATCGGCCGTAACGAGCAGCGCGTCCTCGCCCGTGGCGCACTCGAGCATCACGGCGTTACGCGCGGCCAGCCCCCGGTGACGGTCGACGACGCGCGTCACCAGCTCGTCGAGATCGAGCGTCACCTCCACCCGAGCGCCCGCGTCGAGCTTGGCGGTGAGCGCCAAGCTGCCCAAGAGCGAGCCCAGGTAGTGCGCTTCGTTCATGGCCTGGCGCACCACCAGCGGATCATGACCCCGCTCGAGGGCCGCGAGGTGACCCTGCAAGACCGTGAGCGGGGTCGCCAGATCGTGCGAGGTGTTTTCGACGAACTCGCGCAGATCGCGCTCGCGCGAGGTCAGCTCGGCATGCTGCTCGCGGACCGAGCGCGCGGCGTCGTGGAACGCGCGCGACAGCTCGCCCAGCTCGTCCTTCTCGGTGGCGGGGGCGGGGACCTGGGCGGTGTCGCCGCGGAAACGTCGCACCGCGGCGGTGAGCGCGAGGATCCGCCGCACGATGGGGCCGACGCCCACCAGGATCGCCACCAGCGCGAGCACGATGGGGATCACGACCGGTGGCGCGAACAACGGCGGCTCGGCCGGGCGAGCCCGGGCAAACGCCGCGGCACATGACCCCGCTTCCCACGGCAGCGCGACCAGGAGCTGTCGCTCGCCGCCCGCGGTGCGTGCCGCGACCGGCTCGCCGCGGGCGATGGACGCGACCAGCGGCTCGGGGACCCCCGGGCCGCCGCTGCGCCCGACCAGCTCGACGTTCACCGTCTCGGTGGGATTTCGGCCGAGCAGGCGCGCGCCGGCATGGCGCGGCAACGTGAGCGACAGGCGCGTGGTCGCGCCGCGCTCGCAGTCAGCTCGCAGCTCCGGACCCACGCGCGCCAGCACCGCTGCCGCGACCAGATCGTCGCTGGCCCGCTGGACCACCCCGCGGAGCCCGAGCGCACCCGCGGCGATGAGCGGAAGGGCCACGCCGAGCGTGGTCAGCGCGAGGCGCGCACGCAGCTTCAAGTCGAGTCTCCGCGCAGGCGATATCCGGCGCCCCATACCGTCTCGATCAGCGTTGGGTCCCCCAGCTTCTTCCGTAGCCGCGAGACATGAACGTCGAGCGTGCGTTCCGTCGCTTCGCGGTCCGGGTCGAGCACGTTGGCCAGGAGCCAGGCGCGAGACAGCGGCTTGCCCGCCTTGCGGACGAGCGCGGTGAGCAAGTCGAGCTCGACGCGGGTCAGCTCCAGGCGCTGGCCGGACACGCGAGCTTGTCGCGCCTCGGTGTCGATCTCGAGCGGTCCGGAGCGCAGGGTGGACCCACGCTCGAGCGAGGGACGCCGCAGCCGAGCGCGCACGCGTTCCAAGAGCTCGTCGGGCCAGAACGGCTTGGTGACGTAGTCGTCGGCCCCGAGCTTCAGCGCATGGACCTTGTCGTGGCTGTCCTGCCGGGCGCTGAGCACCAGCACCGGAACGTCCGAAATCTCGCGCACGTGCTTGAGCACGTCCAGGCCGTCGACGTCGGGCAGCATCAGGTCGAGGACCAAGAGCGCGACGCCCGCCAGCTCCGCCTCGCTGGGCTTGCGCCCGCGGGTCCACCACACGGGCTCGTGCCCCTCGCGTTTCAAATGCTCGACCAGCTGTCGCCCCAGGGCAGCGTCGTCCTCGATGAGCAGCACGTTGGCCACTGGGCCCATCTTAGCCGGACCGCCTGAAGGCCGTGTGAAGGCGGCACTTCACAGCTCCTTCAGGGTTGTCGGGTAGAAGGGGCTCGCGTGACTCGCGGTCCCCGGCTTCTTGGCGCTTCTTGCGCTTGCTGCGTGCTTCTCGTGGCCGCGCCGGCGGCGAGCCAAGAGATCGAGATCCAGCCGCGAGCGGAGCGTGCGCCCGCCGTCACTCCGCCGAGGGTGCTGGCCGACTCCCCCGCGGCGTACCCAGAGCGCGCCGTGCGCGAGGGCGTGACGGTCACCGTCGAGGTGATCCTCATCCTGGAGATAGACGCGACCGGGAAGGTGAGTCGCGCGACGGTGCTCGCGCCCGCCGGCCACGGCTTCGACGAGGCAGCGACCTCGGCAGCCCTCGGCCTGAGCTTCGAGCCGGCGCGCCGCGGCGATCACGCGGTGCCTTCGAAGATCCGCTATCGCTACCTCTTCCCGCCACCGCCGCCGCCAGCGCCGCCCGAGCCCGCCGAGGCACCGAAGCCCCGCGAGCCCGAGCCCGCGCCCGTGCCCGACCCTGCTCCCGCCCCCGAGGCTGGAGTGACCGTCCAGGGCGATCGCCCGCCGCCCGCGCGCGTGACGTTGACGCGACAGGAAGTCCGGCAGCTCCCCGGGGCGTTCGGCGATCCGTTTCGCGCCATCGAGTCCATGCCCGGCGTGACGCCGGTCTTCTCCGGGCTCCCGTTCTTCTATGTGCGCGGCGCGCCGCCAGGAGACGTGGGCTACTTCCTCGACGGTGTTCGCGTGCCCTATCTCTACCACCTGTTGATCGGCCCGTCGGTGGTCCAGCCCGCCCTGGTCGATCGCGTGACGCTCCACCCCGGCGGCTATCCCGCGCGATTTGGGCGCTTCGCCGGGGGCATCGTCTCCGCGGAGACCACACCCGCCCTCACCGAGACCCACGGCGAGGGGAACCTGCGCCTGTTCGACGCCGGCGCTTTCGTCGAGACGGGTTTCGACGGAGGGCGCGGCACGGTCGCGCTCGGCGGCCGCTACTCGTACACCGCCGCGCTGATGTCGCAGCTGGTTCCGGGCCTGAGGCTCGACTACCGCGACGCGCAGGCCCGGATCACCTACGACGTGACCTCGCGGGACCGCGTCACGGTCTTTGGCTTCGGCGCCTACGACCTCTTGGCCCAAGAGCGAGACACCGGGCTCGACGTGCTGTTCGGCTCCGAGTTCTACCGGCTCGACTTGCGCCACGAGCACACTTTCGACAACGGAGCCATCCTGAGCGCCGTCACGCTGGGCTTCGATCAGATCCACCCGCCCGGAACCGAACGCAACGTGACTGATCGCTCGATCGCGGCGCGCACCGCCTTTCGAGTCGCGGCCGGCAAGCGAGCCCTGTTGCGTGGCGGCGCCGACGTCGCGCTCGACGCATTCCGCACCGAGAAGGCACCCTACGGGGATCCCGACGACCCTCGAGTCCAGGAGTTCGATCGCACCTTTCCGTCGCGCGACGACCTGGCGACCGGGGCCTGGCTCGACGTCGTGCTGGAGCCCGTGGACGGCGTCGAGATCGTGCCTGGGCTGCGCCTCGATCGCTACCAGTCCGGCCAGGCCAGCGCGTTCGCGGCGGACCCGCGCCTCGCGGCGCGCTTCGAGGTGTCGCCGAGCCTGCGCATCATCCACGCCTACGGGATCGCGCACCAGCCACCCGCCTTCGTGACGCCGCTCCCGGGGCTCAGCCCGGCGGAGCTCGAAGGCGGGCTCCAGACCGCCTTCCAGACTAGCGCTGGTGTGGAGCTGGATTTGCCCGAGGAAGTGGTGGCGAGCGTGACCGCGTTCAACAACGTATTCTTCGACATGAGCGACGCGCTCGGGACCAACGCCGACGAGGGAGGGCCCTTCGACGATCTCGACCAGCGGAGCCTCGGTTCGGCCTACGGGCTCGAGCTCTACGTTCGCCGGCGCCTGACCAAGAAGCTCGGCGGCTTTCTGTCGTACACGCTCTCACGTTCGAGTCGCAGCTTCGAGCGCACTTCGGCGCCGAGCGCCTTCGACCGCACCCACGTGCTGAACGCGGCCTTGACCTACGACCTCGGCCGTTCCTGGCGAGCGGGGACCCGGGGCCTCTTCTACACGGGCACGCCGATCCGGGGCGAGGACGAGCGCAATCCCCCCTTCTATCGCCTCGATCTCCGGGCAGAGAAGCGCTGGAGCTGGGGCAAGACCACGTGGCTCTCGTTCGTCGCCGAGGTGATGAACGCAACCTTGAGCAAAGAAACCATCGGCGATCGCGAGATCGGTCCGGTGACCATCCCGAGCCTCGGGCTCGAAGGGGGGTTCTGATGTGGCGCGCGGCTCGGCTTGGACTCGTGGCGCTCGGTCTGTGCTCGGCCTGCCTGCCCGCCGAGACCCGACCTCCGCCGGGCGAGCTGACGCTGACGGCCACCGCCGATCCGGCGGTGCTCGCGCCGATCGCCACGGCGGATGGGTGGAGCGTGAGCTTCGACCGTATCCTCATGTCCATCGGATTTCTGACCCTGGGCAAGAGCGACGACTGCGACAGCTATGCGGGCGCCAACTACGGCCGCTTGCTGGACTTCGGGCGAAGCGAGCCGCAGCGCGTGGGCGCCGTGTATGCCATCGGCCGTTGCGACGTCGGGTTCGCGCTGGCGGAGCCGCCGCCGAACACCGTGCTCGGCGCCGGAGTGAGCGCCGCGGATCTGTCGTTCATGCGCGAGAAGGGCAGCGACAAGTACGCCAGCGACCGCGCCATCAGCTTCTTCGTGGCCGGCACGGCCGCGCGAAGCGGTAAGACCAAGACGTTCCACTTCGCGTTGCGCCGAGCGCTGGTCTACGAAGAGTGCCGCGCGCCCGATGGCCAGGCGCCGACGGTTGCCCTCGGCTCGGACGAGAGTGTCGCGTTCGACCTGCGGGTGCGCGCTCAGGCCCTGCTACAAGACGACCTGGACGACCAGGTGGCCAAGCTCGCCTTCGACCCGTTCGCGCGCGCCGACGACGAGGCAGGAGACCGCGACGGGGAGGTCACGCTCGACGAGCTGGGCAAGCTGCCCCTCGGGGAGCTGGGTAAGGCCAGCGGAGCGTGGGCGACCGACACGAGCAAGTGGAAGTCGTTTCGCGACTACCTCTACCTGGGTCTCGCGCCGACAGTCTTGCGATTCGAAGGAACCGGGCGCTGCGCCCATCGCTCGGGCGCTCCCAAGTCGGGCATGGGCGGGCCGATGCACTGACCGTGCCCCGAAGGCTCACTGGCACTCGGCGGCGCACTTGGTGTCGCCGCAGCCGATGGCCGCGTCGTACTTGGCCTTGCCCTGCGGGTATTGGGCGTCGCACGCCGCGAGGCAGGTGGCGACCCCCGCATCACCGCCGTCGCCCGGGTCGAGCGCGCAGGCCAGGATGCAGGGCCGGAGTGTCAGCCAGTTCAGCGCGACCTGCGCGGCCAGCCGGCAGGCGCCCCACTCGCCCATCATGGAATTCTGGCATAGATTGGAGCTGTGACGACCGCACGCCGGCTGCATCACAGCTACCACGACTACCTCGCTGCGCTCGAGGTCAGCGGGGTCAAGCTCGAGTACTGCGACGGCGAGATCTACGCCATGGCCGGCGGCACTCCGGCGCACGCCGACTTGGCTGCGTCCGTCATCCGACTGCTGGGCAATGCGCTGCTCGGACGTTGCCGGGTGTCGTCGTCCGATCTGAAAGTCCGCATCGAGGCCACCGATCTGACGACGTTCCCGGACGCGACGGTCGTGTGCGGAGAGCGCGAGACCTCCAGCGTCGACCGGAACGCGGTCACGAACCCCACGCTCGTGGTCGAAGTGACGAGCGCGCCGACCGAGGACTACGATCGCGGCGAGAAGCTCCACCACTACGAGCAGTGCCCCAGTCTGCGCGCCGTGCTCTTCGTGTCGCATCGCCGGCAGCAGGTCACCGCGGTCGTGCGAGACGCGGAAGGCTGGTCGGAGTCGGAACATCGCGCCGGGGAGCGCGTCGCACTCCAAGCGCTCGGGTGCACGCTGGACGTCAGCGAGCTCTACGCGGGCATCCAGCTCGACGGCTGAGGAAGGCCCACCATACCTGGAGTCGAGTCGCGGAATGGGGCGTGACCGGCCCGCCCGAGGTCCCGGTGCCCGCGGCGGGTGCGCGCCGAGCTGGGGAGCGTGGGGGCAATCTCAACGCCGTGTCGACGACCTCGAAGATCCGTCTCTCGGCGACTGACCTAGCCCCGCTGCGTCCCGCCCGCCGAGCGCCGCCCAGGCTGCGCCGCCGAGCAGGGTGAACACGATCGCGTAGCAGGGGAAGGTCACGAGGGCGACGCGCTTGGACTGAACCTTCGACACGCGCTTTCCCAGGAGGAACGGGTAGACACCGCGCAAGGCGACATAGGCTGCGCCCAACCCGGTGGCGTACGTGGGTGACGCGAAGATCGAAAAGAGCCAGAGCGAAGCGAGAAACGGCCCCATCTGCTCCTGGGTGTTGGCCACGGCGCGATCGGCGGCCAGCATCTCCGGATCCTGGCCGAAGTAGCGATCGAAGACCTTCCCGTCCTTCTCGTAGCGAGCTTTGAGGCGATACTTGGTACGTTCGCCAACGTCGCTCTGGTCGGCACCACGGAGGCAGTCGATCTCACCATCAAACAGACGCTGCCCACGACCACCGTCGCGCAAGCGTTCGCCACCGCCGCCGGCTTCACCTGGCCGCTCGCCGGCAAGGGCATCGCAGGCTTCGCCGCGTTCAACGAGACCACGGGCGACGCCGGAGCCGACGCCGGCACGACCCTGAACGGCGTCGCGGGCGCGACGCTCAGCATCACGCCCACCGCCGGGAAAGGTCCGGTGTACCTCGGGACGACCTCGCTGCCCGACACCACGGCGACCGCGACCACCAGCAACGGCGCGGGCTTCTTCGGCGACCTGCCGCCAGGGACGTACACGTTGAAGATCACGCCGCCTTCCGGCACGACCTGCAAGCGCGGCAAGAAGCAGGGCTGGGCGGCGGGCAGCGATGACCAGATCAAGATCGAGGTCATCGCCGACTATGTCGTCAGCGCAGTCGGCTTCCTCTGCCAGTGAGGCGGCCGCTCACTCCAGCGGCGGGACGGCTACCACCTCGAACGCGTTGGCTGGCAGCGCCTTCAGCTCGTTAGAAACCCACCGAGGTTCGACCTCGACGCGAAGCTGCCGATCCTCGAGCAGCGCCTGCACCAGTGCCTGGCGACGGACGACGCGCGCGAGGGATTGATGGCGTTCCTCGAGAAGCGTCAGCCGAGCTGGACCGGGCGCTGAGCTACTTCAGCGCGGCGAAGTTCGCGGCGTAGGCGGCGAACGTCGCGGCATCGTCCACGCGCACGATGGCCTCGTCGTTGCTCCTGAGCGACGTCGTCGTCAGGTTGTGCGAGCCGGTGAAGACCAGGCTCTTCATGGTGGCCGAGCCGGCATAGCGGGCGTGCACCAGGAGGTACTTTCGCCAGCGACCAGGAGCGCGCGGAGCACGTGGGCGGTGACGTCGCTCCGCAACAGCGGAGCGATGAGCGCGAGGGGGAACGCGCCTCGCGCCAGCTCGGCCTCGAACGCCGCGGCGATGGGATCGCGGTGGGGGCGCTGGCCAGTCGACCGCAGTCAAGACGAACGCGACTCCGCTGGCGGGTAATACCGCTGCGCAGCGTGCGCGGCGCGTGATATCACCCGATCATGAGCACGACCTCCGGGTACCGCTTCGGCGTCGCGACGCCGGACGAGATCAAGGGACTGTCGGGGAAGGAGCTGCTCCAGGCCATCATCGACGGGCGGCTGCCTCAAGCGCCCATCGGCCAGACGTTCTCGTTCTGGCTCGTCGAGGTCGGTGACGGCTTCGCTGCCTTCGAGGGGGAGCCCGGCTCGCACTTGGCCAATCCGGTGGGTGGCGTTCACGGCGGCTGGGCGTTGACGCTGATCGACAGCGTGGCGGCTTGTGCGGCGCATTCGCTGCTCCCCGCGGGGGTCGGCTACACGACCATCGAGACCAAAGCGAACTTCTCTCGCCCGATCAGCATGGACACCGGGCGCGTCCGTGCCGAGGCGCGCGTCGCCGCGCAGGGTCGTCAGATCATCTCGTCCGAAGCCTGGGTGAGGGCCCGCGACGGCCGCCTGCCCGCGCACGGAACCTCGACGCTCTTGGTGATCGGAGCGCGCTGACGCCGGGGTGCGGCCGTGAGTGCCCCTTGCGCCTCGAGGGCGGGCGGGCATGATCCCGAGGTGCTCGATCCCTTCACGATCCGTGACGGCAAGCTCTTCCTCGACGAGGGCCAGGGGAACAAGGACGGCCCGCGCGTCATCGACCCGGTGGCTGGGCTCGTGCGCTTCGCCGACGAGAGCCAGAACCTGCCCATCGCGGAGCTCCGCGCCGTCGCCGTGGTCTACACGCAGCGCATGGTCTGGCGGTACGTCGCCGACGTGCGCACGCTCGTGCCGACGTTGATCCACTCGGTCATGTTGGTACCACGCAGGATCCGAGACGACGTCGCGGCGCTCCTCGACGCGCTGGAGAACGGGAGAGACCCGGGGCCGGGTTTCTCGATTCGCGGTGCTGCCATGATGGTGGACGAGGTCGCGATCCAGTTCGACATGGCAGGCACCGGGCTCGCCGCGCGGAGCACGGCGAAGGCGGTCGCGCGCCTCACCCAGCTGCCCATGGTGGAGCTCTACGGCGAGTTCTACGTGTGGCGGGCGGCGGGCCAGCTCGACCAGACTCTCTTCGAACGGCTGCGCGGCGCTCCGGCGCGCGCGGAGCCCGGGCCCCCGCCGCCGGGGCTCGCGGTTCGGGAGGGCCCAAGCGGGCTCGAGCTGCGGGCCAGCCCTGCGTCCCGACCCATGCGGCCCTGGCTCATCCTCGCGGGCGCTTTGCTCGCGGTCTCGGTGGGGCTGGCGTTCGTGGATCTGCTCCCGGCCGTGGTGTGTCTCCTGCTCTCGGTCGGGACGCTGGCGGGGGCCGCGATGACGCGGAAGGTCCCGGGGGCCACCCTCTACGTCGAGCCCGCGACGTTCCGCTTCGAAGGTGGGACCCTGGCCAGCGATCGGCTGGAGATGCTGCGAGTCAACGACGCGACCCTGGTGCTGATCTCGCACGACGACGAGCTCCGCTGCGACCTGGGCACCGAAGAAGCGGCGCTCTGGGCCCGGCGTGCGATCGAGCATTTCCTGCTCGCGCGGAGCGCAGGCCCCTATCGCTGAACGCTCGCCAGGCTCGGACCCGTTCGTGAGCCTGGTCTCGGCCAGGATGGGGGCGAATCGCTTCGCGATCACGAGAGCCTCCGGGTAATCGGCGCCGAAATTCCGTCCGCGCACCTCCGGCGACGAGAGCACAGGAAACACCCAGCTAGTAGCACTTGCCCGGGTCGTAGCCCGGCTTGCACTCGCACTCGCAGAGCGCCCGCTCGCCCGGAGTGCCGTCGCTGCAGTCCGGGGTGACCTCGAGTTCGACCGAACCCGATTGAGACCCCGCGATCTCGAGCAGCAGCCGGAGCGAACGCCCGAACAGGTGAGGCGGCGCCTCGAGCGGACACACCGGCACGTGGACCACCGCGCCGCGAGAGTCGAGCTCGGGCTCGAGGGCGCTGGGGTCGCTGGGCGAGACCATCAGCGCGCCGCCGGCCCGCTCCGCGAACAGAAGCGCTCCGGTGCCGGGGTCGAAGATCTGCAGGCCCACGCTCATCTGGGTGGGTTCGAGACCGCGCACCCGGGCACTGACGAAGGCACGGTGCCCGCCTTGCGGCGCCATGCGCAGGGGCAACGACCCGCCACCCTCCAGCAGGCGGATCGGCTCTTCGAACGAATGGTACCACCCGGCGCGCACCTCGACGCCCGCGTCCACGGGCTCTCCCCCGCTCGCGGCGTCGGGCGCCTGCGGCCCGCAAGCGCAGACCGCAAGGCAGACTGCTCTGCACGCCGCGCGGGACACGGCCCGAACGTAGCCCTCAATGGGGGGCGCCGCACTTCGCAAAGACATATCCTGGCTCGCACTCGCAAACGCATCGCAAATAGCGCGAGCCTTGCATGCAGGTGGGCACCACCGCGATCGTCGCCTCGCCGGTGAAGCGCGGGTCGTCCATGCGAAGCGCCAGCTCCCACGGCAGGCCGTGCACCATGCGCGTGCCGTAATTCGGACACGCGACCAGATGAAGAAAGTCTGCAGAGTCGTCGGGGCCCGGCTGGACCCCTTCGGCCCCGCCCGGTGCGGCTTGGAGGCGCACTTTCCGAGCATTGCTCACCAGCACCTCCCCAGTGGTGGGATCGATCAGCTCGGCGACCATTCCCGCCGGTCCCGGCTGCGGGCCGATCACTCGCGCGCCGACGAAGGCTGCGTAGCCGCCCTGGGACGCGAGGCGCACCGGGAGCACGGCGCCGGCGGAGAGCAACTTCATGGGTTCACCCTCGAACGTGAAGTAGCCGGGGCGTAGCTCCACCGCCACCGGAGCGGGCGGGCCGCTGTCGTGATCTGGAGGCGGCGTGCTCACGGCGGGATCGGAGCAAGCCACCGCGATGCACTGGGCGAGCGCACCGAAGACACGTGTCGCTGCTCGCGCGCGTGCCCGCCCGACGTCACTCTGGTGCGCCATCACGGCGTCGCCTCTCTCCCCACCAAGTATACACGACGGGCAGAACGATCAAGGTGAGCGCGGTAGCGGTGACGAGCCCGCCGATGACCACGGTTGCGAGTGGGCGTTGGACCTCTGCACCGGGCGCTTGGGAGAGCGCCATCGGCAAGAACCCAAGTCCGGCCACGAGCGCGGTGGTGAGCACCGGCCGGAGTCGCACGAGGGCAGCGGACTCGATGGCCTCAGCGGCGCTCGAGCCACGTTCCTCTTCTTGCCGCGCGAAGGCGACCAGCACGAGCCCGTTGAGGACCGCCACTCCGAAGAGCGCGATGAACCCTACGCCGGCCGAGATCGAGAACGGGATCACTCGCACCCACAGCGCTGCGATCCCCCCGACCACCGCGAAGGGAACGCCCAGAAAGATGACGGCCGCAGCACGCAGTGATCGGAACGCGAGCCACAGCAGGAAGAAGATGAACGCGAGGGCGAATGGCACCACGATGCCGAGCCTCAGCTTCGCTTCGTCGTAGTGGCGAAACTGACCGCCCCACGTCAAACGATAGCCCGTTGGGTTATCGAGCTTCTCAGACACGGCGCGCTGCGCGTCGCGAACCACGGAGGTCAGGTCCCGCCCTCGCACGTTGAACTCGACCGTCAGTCGGCGAGACTGCGCTTCTCGACTGATCTGAGCGGGTCCAGAGGAGAATTCGAGCGATGCGACGTCGCCCAACGGGACGATTTGACCGCTGATCGACTTGAGCGGAAGCGCACGGAGCGGCGACAGGTCGCCGGCGAATCCATGGCGAGTCTTGACCACGATCCCGAACCGACGATCCCCTTCGAGCACGTCCCCGGTCTGGTGGCCGACCGCGATGGTCTCGGTCGCCTGATTGACGTCGTCGATGGTCAACCCGTACCGAGCCAACTTGTTTCGGTCCGGGACGATCCGCAGATACTTGAGCCCCGCGACTTGCTCCACCCGCACGTCGTCGGCTCCCGGGACGTCCCGGATCAGTCGCGCCGCCTCTTCACCCAAGCGGGCAAGCTGATCGAGATCTTGGCCGTAGATCAGGAGCGCGGCGTCGGACCGAATCCCCGCGACGAGCTCGTTCGTCCGCATTTCGATCGGTTGCGAGATCGAGCCAGCAACGTCGGGGACCGCGACCTCCATGGCGTGCGAGATCTGCTCGGCCAGATCGCTCTTGACCAGCCCCGAGCGCCACGCCGACCGGGGCTTCAGCGCGATGAACACGTCGGTCTGCTCGATGCCCATGGGGTCGACCGCCAGCTCGGGCGCGCCAGTCTTGCTGACGACGTGTGCCACCTCCGGAACGGTGAGAATGGCTTGCTGGAGACGCCGATCGGTAGCCACCGCCTCCGAGAGCGCGACTCCGGGAAGGCGGCGCGCTTCTACCAACACGTCCCCCTCGTCGAGCTTGGGCACGAACTCGGCGCCCAAGCGCGTGAAGCCCAGTCCGCCCACCGCGAGCAAGAGCAATGTGAGCGCGGCGACCGACAGCCGGTGACGAAGGCTGATGCCGAGGATGGGAGCGAACGCGCGCTGCGCGAGTCGCAGCAGCAACGGTTGACGGTGCGTCGCGTTCGGCTGCACTACCAAACTGGTGAGCACCGGCACCAAGGTGAGCGACAGCAAGAATGCGCCCGCGAGCGCCAACAGCACGGTGGTGGCCATCGGGCGGAAGAGCTTCCCCTCCATCCCCGTGAGCGCCAAGATGGGCAGGTAAACCACGGCGATGATCAGCTCGCCGAACACGCTCGCTGAGCGGACCTCCATGGTGGACTCGCGCACGACCTCGAGGCGCTCGTCGGGGGTCAACGCTCGCCCGGCGTCCCCGGCCGACAGCGAGAGTCGCCGAACCGCGTTTTCGACGATGATCACCGCGCCGTCGACGATCAGCCCGAAGTCGATGGCGCCGAGGCTCATCAGGTTCCCACTCAGCCCAGTCGCGCGCATCACGATGACCGCGAACAGCAGTGACAGCGGAATGGTGGTCGCAACCACGACGCCCGCGCGGAAGTTACCCATCAGCAGGAACAGCACCATGATCACCAAGGCGGCGCCCTCTGCCAGGTTGATCGCGACGGTGCGGATGGTCCGGTCGACGAGCGCCGACCTGTCGTAGAACGATTCGACCTTGGTTCCGTGGGGCAGCGATGGCTGCAACTCCGCGAGCTTGGTCTTCACCGCCGCGGTCACGGCTCCCGAGTTCTCGCCCATCAGCATCATCGTCACACCGACGACGACCTCGCCTTTCGCATCCATGGATGCTGCGCCGCGGCGCAGGCGGGGGCCGAATTGCACGTCGCCGACCGTCGCCACGGTGATGGGAACACCCTGCTTGGTGGCGCCGATGACCACCCCACGCAGATCATCCAGGCTCTTGACCAGTCCGTTCGTGCCGATCACGAAGTGCTCACGAGCGTGCTCGATGTACCCACCCCCAGCATTGGCATTGGACTTCTCCAACGCCGAAACGACTTCGGCGATGGACACACCAGCGGCCTGCAGCCGTTTCGGGTCGAGCACGACCTGGTACTGCTTGTCCTCGCCTCCGAAGCTGTTCAGCTCGACTACGCCGGGCACGGTGCGCAAGACCGGGGCGATGTGCCAATCCAGCAGCTCTTCGAGCTGCATCAGCGACAGCTCGGGGTTCGTGACGGTGAACTGGAAGATCTCCCCGAGCCCGGAGGAGATGGGACCCATCTCCGGGCGGCCATACCGGGAGGGTACGGCCTCGGCGGCCTCGCGCATGCGCTCCGCTACGAGCTGGCGCGCGAAGTAAACGTCGACGTCGTCCTCGAACACGACGGTAACGACCGAAATCCCATACTTGGAAGTCGAGCGAACCTCGGTCGTCATCGGGATCCCCGCCATGGCGCGCTCGACCGGCGTGGTGACGTACTGCTCGACCTCGACGGGGGAAAGGGCCGGCGCCGAGGTGATCACCTGGACCTGCTTGGTCGTGACATCGGGGACGGCGTCCACTGGCAGGCTTCTGAGCGACCAGAGGCCGAGCGCGACTAAAAACACGGTCGCGACGACGACCGTGGCGCGGTTCTTCAACGACCAGCTAACGATGAACGAGAGCACGCTCATCTCAGTGCTCCTCTTCGGAGAACGTGCTGCGCAATAGGGCGCTCTTGACCGAGAAGACGCCCTCCACGACGACGTCTTCCCCTGCGCGTAGGCCGGAGACGACCTCGGTGCCGCCGACCCCGACGCGGCCCAGGACCACTTCGTGTAGCTCGAATTCGTTGTCGCGGTGGCGAACGAAGACCGCAGCCTTGCCAGCGACCTCGGTCACGGCCGCGTGCGGCACGGTCAGGACCTCTGCCCCGGCGTCAGCGTCCGTCACCGTGACGCGAGCCGTTCCGAACAGCCCGACGCGCAGGGCTTGCTCCGGGTTCGCGAGCCGAATGCGGGCAGTCAGCGTGCGCGCCACGGGGTCGACCTGCTGGCCTATGTACTCGACGGTTCCAGGAAACGTGCGACGGGCGTACGCGTTGAGCTCGATGTCGGCTCTCGCACCCACCCGCAGCCGCCCCAGGTCTTTCTCGAACACCCGGGCTACGAACCAGACCTCCGAGAGGTCCGCGATGGTGCCGAGGGTCTGCTCGGGGCTCAGAGGTTGCCCGACGACCGCGTCGCGGAACAGAACCGTCCCGGAGACCGAGGCCCGCAAGGCGACCGTCGAGCCGCCACCCGCGCCCATCGCCCCCATCTGCGACGCGATCCCCGCCGCCTCCGCCTCGAGGGTGTCGGCCTCGGTCGTGGCGTCGAGCGCCTGCTGCTCCGACGCCAGACCCTTGTCCGCGAGCGCGCGCAGTCGTTTTGCGTTGGCGCGAGCCGCCTTGCTCTTCGCCTGCGCCACGGTCCGGCTGGCACGAAGCCGTCCGAGCTCCGGCACGCGCACGGTCGCCAAGACGTGCCCCTTCTTCACGAGCTGCCCCTCGCGGAAGTCCACTCGCTCGAGCCGACCAGAGACCGGAGAGGCGATCCGGGCGCTCTTGTCCGGATCGACGACGACCTCGCCGGGAAGGGAGAGGCCAGTGTCGAGCTGGCTGCGCCGCGCAGCTTCGCTGCGGATTCCGGCAGCGGCGACGACCTCCGCAGAGAGCGAGACCTTCTTCGGGATCTCGCCGTGCTCGGCTTCGTGGGAAGAGCCTGGCGCCGCGGGGTCAGAGTGGCCCCCGTGCTCCCGGTGCGGCGCCTCCTTCGAACAGGCAAGACAGCACACGACCGTCAGTGTCGACCACGCCCACCTCACGGCGACCTCCCGCCGATCGGCTGGCCCGACGCGCGCCGCAGCTCGATCGAAGCGCGACACAGGGCATGCCTGGCGGCCACGTGGCCCCGCAGAAAGTCGAGCAGAGCCTGCTGCGCGACAATCGCGTCGCGTACCGCGAGGCGCCGCTCGTCGACCGCGTCGGCAAGATCCGCGAGCGCGCGCTCGGCCCGTGACACCCGCTCGGAGTCGAAGGACCGAAGCGCCTTGACGCGTGCCTCGTAGTCCTCAGTCGCCGTCCTCCAGCGCAGAACCGCTTCGCGCTTCTTCAGAGCTGCTTGATGCGACGCCTTGATGGCGAGCGACTCGGCCTCGCGGATCTCGCCCGAAAATGTCGTGACGGCGGGGTGGGGCAGCGGAAGCGGGATCTGCACGCCGCCACCGAGGACTCTCTCGTCGTAGCCATCGTGCTCGACGAACAGCGAGACGCTCAGGTTCGGGATCCGGCCGCTGCGGAATCCCTCGGCTCGCGCCTGCTCGGCCCGTTGTTCTGCGCGCCACGTGGCGACCTCCGGGAGCTCTTCGGGGTCACGCCAAGCGAGGCCAGCTCGCGGCAACGGCTCCAGCAGCCCCGACACCACGACCTCCGACGCGCCGATCTGAAACGCGAGGGCCGCACGAGCCCGTCTGCCGCGCCGCTCCGCTTCGAGCCGCAGCTGGGTCGCCTTGATGCGAGTCGCGCGTGCGATCTCGGCGTCCACACTGGGCGCGCCGCCTTGGTCCGCCAGGACGCGAACAGCGGTCTCGGCTCGCTCGAGCAGGCGTTCGGCCCGGCGTTCCAGACGCGCCTCGTCGTCGGCCGCGATCACCTCGAAGAAGAGCAGCAAAGCTTCTGCCTCGACGTCTCGAGTCACCGCGAGCGCCGCGTGTTTTTTCGCAGCCACCTCGGCCCGGGCCGCCCGCCCCCGTGCGGCGCGCTGACCGCCAAGCCCGAGCTCTTGGGCCAGCTCCGCCCTCCACGCCAGGCCACTGCGACCGCCGGAGCGCGTGGCTCGACCCGCGGAAACGCCGAGCACCGGGCGCGCCGGCAGCCACGGCGCGGCAGCGAGCACGCGCGCCTCGGCAGCGCTCACGTCTTGTGCGCCAGTTTGAATGGCGAGGCTGTTCCTCGTCGCGCACACCGCCACCGTGTCGCGCGTGAGTGTCCTGCAAGCTCCCGGCGCTGCGGCCGCGGTCGCACTGCAGAACAGCAGCGCGCCGGTGCCGGCCCGGGACAGAAGTCCCAGTCGGTTCATCACAAATGCCTCCATGGACTGCCCGCGCGCCATGCGCGCCGGGGCAGCAAGTTGCTACGCGGTTGGTGGAAGCTCAGGCGTAGCGAGGCGGACGAAACGGAGGCGCGCGAGCCGGGCTCGGGGCGCACAGCGCTTGCGGCGGGCAGCTCTCCAGTACGCCGGTCATGTGCGCCGGCACATCAGTCTGGAGAGCGGCCGACGGGACAGTCGGCCCGCCGTGGGTACAATGGCAGCCTGGACAGCCCGGATCGCAGGGCCGCCCGCCCTGTTCGTCGTCACAGTCCGAGTCGTGGTGCCCCGAGGCAACCACCACCTCGAAGAAATCCGCTGCGGCGTGCGCGATGCCCGACAGCTCGAGCAGTGCCAAGAGCGGGATCAACCGCAACAGCGCTGCGAGCTTTCGCGGGATCCGTCGTCGGCGAGCACCCATGGGCATGGCAAGGATACGACGCGAGCGCAGGCATGGCTACGCTGAAATCGCGCCCCGGCTTGAACTCGTCCGTGCCCGTGGCGCTTGGGCAAGCGATGCAAGGTCTCCCGCTCGGCGCACTGACGACGGACGACCCAGCCCAGCCTCCGACCACGAAGCTCCCGCCACAGCGCCGCTTCCGTGGCGTCCATTCAAAGCGCATGGCGCGTGCCCGAGGTTCGATGACATGCGAGTGGTTGATCTTCCGAGACATGGCGCGTCCTGTCCGGGCGGCGGGGCTCTTGAAGAAGGGGTGAGTCAGGCAGCGTCGATGAGGACGCGAATCACCCCGTGTCCTTTCGAACGGTCCGCACGACGGCCACAGCCGTGGCTGCGCTCCTGTACGTCCGTCCCGTGACAGCCAGCGTGTGCCCGCGCGCCGAACAAGACCATGGTCGATCGTTGCGCGGCATGCGCGTGATCAGCTGCCCATCGGCAAGGCCGTCAGTCCTCGGCGCGAGATGCAGCCGGTCTTCTCGAGGAGCGCGGCGACCTGGTTCGCGACAGTGCGGACGGAGCGGGAGCGCATCCTGGCGATCTCGGCGTTGGTCAGGCCGGTCTGGATCAGCTCGAGCACCTCACGCTCGGCGGTGGTCAGGACGGCGTCGGGCGCCTCCGACCGCGGATCGCGCGTCAAGATGCTCGCCACGCGGACCAAATCGGATCGAGACATCAGACCCACCTTGACCGCGATGGACTCGAGGCGGCGCGAAGCCGCGACGGGCGAGATGCCGAGGCCATAGGCCACGAGCTTGTTGGTCAGGCCGCGCGCGGCGAGGGTGAGGGTCTGCACCTCCGCCGCGCTCAGCGAGCGGGTGGCCCGCACGGCGGGTGGGTTTTCCAGAAAGAGCATAGCGTGTGCCCGCGCCGGTGCCGCGCCGCACCACCGTGAGGCGTCCCGCGAGCAGCGCGGGCCAGAGCGCCAGCGCGTCGGCGCTGCCGCGACTGGCCCCGTAGGCGTGCTCGAGGGCGTTCGCGCCGCGAGAGAGGGTCTCGAGGCGCCCTTCGGGCGGATCCTCGCCAGCCAGGCGTCCTGCAGCGTCGAGCTCGCAGACGATCGAGGAAGGGAAGCGGCGCAGCCTGAATGCCGCCTCCATGTGGAGCGTCAGGCGCGTGAGCACGGTTCGCTCGCGGCGCGAGGCGTGGATGTCGTCGTGGTGGACGGCATACAGCGTGACGACGATGCCGGGTGCCGGGTGCGTCACCACGCCCAGACTGTCCACGCCGCCCATCGCGGCGCGGAACGCGCGCATTTGGGCCGCGGCCTCGTCGCTCAGCCGGGCCGGGACCTCGTGGAGAATCGCGACCGGCGCGGCGGGGAAGTAGGTCCCACGGAACGCCTCGGCGCCCCCCATGCCGAGCCCCGCGTCGGGCACCGTCGCCCAGGGCCAGTCCTGGCCCGGCGGAATGGCCGAGGCCGCGTAGCCGGCGGAGGAGAGGTCGGTCGCGTACTCGATGACGCTGACCCCGATCCCCCGGCTCACGTTCATCAGCGGCGTCATCGCGTCCGCGAACGTCTCTGCCCAAGCCTGGTCGCTGCTCGCCGGCTCGTAGGCCACTGCCAGGCGCCCCACGATGTCGGCTCCGTCCCTCAAGAAGCCCGTCACGAGTGGAGAGGATTCTCGGCGCCGCCCGCCACGTCATTCCGGGAAACTGCGTACTGCAAAAAGTGACTATGAGATCGAGCCGCGCGGTCGGAAGGTCGGCCGAGAGCACGCTCGTGCGCGCGCGCTCACTCCGGCGTCAACTGACCGCTTGCGCGTCGCCGGCGCGGCGTACGTGTCGCCGAGCAGCTCGAGCTGATCGCCGCACGCGGGCGCGGGGTTGTTCGCTGTCGAATCGGCCAGCGGCCGAGGCACGACGAAACGCCGCGCGGCGATGCCAGCCTCCACCCGTTGCCGTTCTGCGACATCCGTCTGCACACTCGCAGCGTGCCCTGCGCAGGCGCCGCACTCCGGCAGCGCCAATAGGTCCTCGTACGTGGCGAGCTGGCGACGACGCGAGCGGAGCATGGCACCCCCTCCGACTTTCCCCACGGGGAGCCCCGGGGGGTCCTGCGGGCTCGACCTCGGCCAGCACGAGCGTGGGCAGGGTCTTCCAGCTCGTCGCCCGGAGTAGTACCACTCGAGCCAGCAGGCGTTCGGCGGTGCGGGATGAGGCTCAGCGACCGGGTGATTGCGTAGCGTGAGCAACTCGTCCCCGGCTCTCTCCGACCTGCTCGGCCGCCCCATGACGGGTGTGGCGCGCATCGGGCTCGAGCACTGGCGCTGCCAGCGTTTTCGATGGCTCGCCATCCTCGAGTACTCCCTCGGGTTCGCGTGCCTCCTCTGTGCGCTGCCCCTCATCATCCTGATGGTGGTGTTCTCGGACACGGACATCGAGATCCCGGACGTTCGCACGCGCTTCTACCAACGCTGGCACCAGATCCGGGTCCTGCTCTTCGACGCCGCGGGAAAGGTCGTCGGTGGCGCGGATTTCGTTCCGCCCGACGCCGCCAGCGGCTACCGCACCGTGGCGACCATTCTCCAGGCTGCGGTGCGCGAGCAGGTCGTCGTAGTCGAGAGCCTGGCGGAGGGTGCGAGCCGAGAGGTCGCCGAGATCTGGTACGGCGGCCGGCCCCTGCTCGCGCACCCCGAGGAAGTGAACGAAGAGCGCGCTGCCTCGGTGTTGCGCCAGCACGGCATCGAGGTCACGAGCTCCGCCGGATTGGTGTCCGTCATCGAAGAGAGCCGCCCCGCGAGCGGTGCACAGCGCGTGTTCGGCACGCTTCTCTTCGTCGTCTGCGTGCCGCTGCTGCTCCTGATCGCGTACTCCGAAGAGGGCCGGCGCAAGCTCCGGCACGCCTGGGCGGACGTGCGGGGCAAGGGGCCGAGGCCACGAACGGTCGTCGAGGTACGTGCCGAGAGCCTGCACGCCTACCAGGCACGCGGCGAGGAACGCTGGGACGAGCAACTCATCGACGGTGCAGATCTGCTGGGGATCACCTTTTCCCCCGCCCTCGGCTACGACGCCGACGTCACGCGGCACGCCGCGAGCCTCCGCCTGATCGGCCGCCAGCGCTCGGCGACGTTGCCGCTCAAACGCGCGAACCTGGCGGAGCGCGCGCTCCGCGATCTGATCGTCGCGGCCACCCTGCGCCTGCGACGCGACCGCCCCGAGCTCGGCTTGGGCGGCGACGAACAGACGCCCACGCGCTGCCCGTTCTGCGCCGCGCTCTACGTCATGGCACCGAGCAGCCGCTGCCCGAGCTGCGGCGCACACGCCGGCCAGACGCCGTAGGCTGCCGCCGAGCGCGCGCACGCATGCCTCCACCGGCATGCGAGCCGTCACCTGCATCCGACCACGCCGCGCGACGCCTCAGCGCGCCGCCGACCAGATGCCGAAGGCGATCAGGCCGAGGAGCCCCAGGCCGACCAGCAGGATCACCAGCACGGCCTTCCCGCCCTCGCGCTCCTCGTGGGCCGCGCCGTCCTTGAAGCCCGCGAGTTTCTTCTCCAGCTCGTGCACCCCCCGGTCGGCCACGGGGTCGCCGGCGGCGAGCACCCGAAGCTTCATGCAGACGGCCTCGACCCTGCGCACGGCTGCGTGCGGCGTCTCGTCGGCGTAGTCCTTGGGTGACATCAGCTGCGAGGCGCGCAGCGCGGCGTCGATCAGCACGTCGCGGTCGTCGGGCAGGGGCCCGTTCGCGAGCAGGCGGGCGCGGGCCTTGTCGTCCTTTGCGTCGGTGATGGCAGCGTGGAGCTCGGCAATGGCCTCGGCTTCCGCCTCGGGGCTCTCGATGCGCGTGACCAGCGTCCCGCAGAAGTGGCACACACGGCCGCGCGCCGGCGATCCGCAGCCCTTGCAGCTCGCTTCCGTCGCTCCCGGGGGTAAGGGCTCGTGCGATGCGTCAGCAGCCAAGGCTCACCAAGGGCCAGGGTATGCGCCGGCCGCCTTCGGGTCGAGGGGTGAGCAAAGGCGCAGACGACGAAGCCGGCGCCGGCGAAGAAGCTGCGGCCCGCGTGAGCGCGGCGGCACTTCCTTCGCTGGGGCCCGAGGCGCACGAGAGCCGTCCAGCGCGTTTCGTTCCACGGCATGCGGCATGCTTGCTGGCAGGCACCTCTCGACAAGAAGGAGGCGCGCATGTCTCTGCAACGGTCGCTCGCGGTCCTTGGGGTGGGAGCAGGTGCCATCATCTTGCCCGGCTCGAGCGGGGCAGTGGACGCGGTGCCCTTGGACGGGGCGCTCCCCAGGGTCGCCATCACCGAGCTCCGCCTTCAGCGCATGCCGACCTGCCAGTTTGCCTGGTCGCTCGGCGTCCACAGCACGGATGGCGTTCGGGTGGCTCTCGAGGCAAACGCCGTGGCGTTGCCCTCGAACCCGCTGATCCAGGCCGGCAAGACCTCGGGCGTCGTGGACGCGGGCGCCAGCGTGACGCTGACGCAGACGGCGCACGTGTTCGCCTGGCCCCCGGGACCGACCACCCTCGAGGTGGCGCTGAAAGCAGGCCGCCAACCCAGCGCTCTGAGCTTGATCGAAACCAAGACCATTCCGATCAAGCTCCCGCCCTTCCCGGTTGCAGAGCTCGGCACGCCGGTCGTGACCGACAAGACCGACGGCACACGCTGGGTCAGCGCCCAGGTGAGCGTGAGCGGTCAGGGTCAGGTGATCCTCGACCGCGCAGACGTGGTGCTGAGGCTCTGCACTGCTTCTCGCCAAGCCCCGACGTTCGTCTGCCTTCCGGACGCCGGCGTGATGGGGTCGCTGGTGCCGGCGGACTGCCCAGGCGGGCAGAAGTTCGCCAGCGCGAGCGGCGCAATCCCCAAAACAACGACGCGGCTCAAGGTCACCGCGCTCCTCAGAGGCTCGGGCAAGGCTTTCGGAGAGAAGGTGTTCCCACTGCGCCCGCCGCAGTAGGCACACAGAGCCGCGGTGAGCTGCGAGACCGGATTGCCGGCCTCGCGGCGCGGGCTATGCTGGGTGCCACGGAGGTCGGAGATGCGCGGGACGACGGCTTTGCTTGCTTTCAGTCTGCTCGTGGTCGGCTGCGGTGGTGAGTCGGAGAACGACGCCAGCGGGGGCAGCGGCGGCGCCACCGGGGGCAGCAGCGGCGCGGGTGGCAGCACGGGCGGCGCCGGCGGCGGTGGCGGCACGGGCGGCGCCGGCGGCAGCACCGGCGGCACGGCGGGCGTGGGCGGCGG
>JAKLKA010000107.1 GCA_023150915.1 Polyangiaceae bacterium | reverse complement strand
CGGCGCGGGCGGCTCGGCGACCGGCGGTACGGGGGGCGGCAGCGGCGCCGGTTACTTCTTCGACTTCAACGCGACGATCGGTGCCAAGAGCATCAGCAACAAGTGCACGCAGAAGACCGATGCGTTCGCGGTCGACGCCATCGGCATGGTCAAGGCCGGCCTCCAGTTCAACATCGGCTGTCCCGGCGTGATCGGCACGATGGTCAAAAACGGGGGCTGCTACGTGGTCATCAAGGAGATCGACAAGCTCCCGGCGGGCGCTTACTCGTTCACCCTCGCCGACGCGAACGGCTCGTACAAGAAGTGGGAGATCCAGTGCCAGCAGCCCGCTGCGGACGGTGGCCTGACGATCGGGGCGATCTTCGCCAAGACGGCCACGATCAGCGGCAAGTGGGATCCCACCACCAAGGAGATCGAAGGCAGCGCGTCCGCCACGTGGGAAGACGGCGGCGCCTACAAGCCTGCCGGAACGACGACTGTCACCTTCAAGGGCAAGGTCCCGTAGGTCGCGCTCGAGGCTCAACTGCCCCCGAACGTCTTTTGCAAGGGCGGCAACAACGGGACCGCCAGCTGCAATGCGTACTGCGCCGGCTTTGGCGGCACGATCGGAAACATGCGCGGGCGCTCTTCAGCGGGCACTCCTTGCCCTCGCCACGCGGGGGCTTGGCACGCCGCCGCCCGAGTGCCAGGCTCGCCGCGCCATGGGGTTTCGCTCTCGCTTTTCGCTCGTCTGCTTCGCGGCGGGCATGGCCTTTTCCTGCAAGTCGCCCGAGCACGGCCCACCGCCCCAGCCGACTCCGGCCGCGACCCCAAGTGGCTCTGCGACACCCGAGCCACCGAAGGGGCCGCCCAGTTTCCACCTCGAGTCTTCGGCGTTCGCGCTGCACACCAGCATCCCGACGAAGCACACCTGCGAGGGCGCCGATCTCTCGCCGCCGCTGTCGTGGGGCGACGCGCCTGCGGGCACCAAGAGCTTCGCGCTGATCGTCGACGATCCGGACGTCCCCGACCCCGCGGCGCCGAAGCGTCAGTGGGTGCACTGGGTGGTGTACGACATCCCGGCGAGCGCCACCGGCCTGCCCGAAGGGCTGAAGAAGACGCCCGAGGGCGCGCGGGACGGGAACAACGACTGGGGCAAGGCGGGCTATGGCGGCCCCTGTCCGCCCATCGGGAATCACCGCTACTACCACAAGCTTTACGCGCTGGACGTCGTGCTCGGTGACAAGGGGTCGCTCACGAAAGCCGAGCTCGAGAAGGCGATGGAGGGGCACGTGCTGGCCCGCGCCGAGCTGGTGGGCCTGTATCAGAAGCAGAAGCCCGCGCCGAAGAAGTGAGGGCTCACGCCTTCCCGAGCCGGGCCACCGCGCGGTGGCGGAAGCAGCCCACCACGTGGTCGTTGACCATGCCCACCGCTTGCATGTGCGCATAGATGATGGTCGAGCCCACGAAGTTGAAGCCGCGCTTTTTCAGATCCTTGCTGAATGCGTCCGAGATCGCGCTGCGCGGCGGGATCTGCTTCATGCTCTGCCAGCGGTTCTGAACCGGCTGCCCGCCGACGAAGCCCCACTGATACGCCGCGAAGCTGCCGTGCTCTTTCTGCACCTCGAGGAAGGCGCGGGCGTTCCGCACGGCCGAGGCGATCTTCAGCCGGTTTCGCACGATGCCCGAGTCGTCGAGCAGCGCCGCGAGCTTCTTGTCGTCGAAGCGCGCCACCTTCTTCGGATCGAAGCGGGCGAAGGCGCGGCGATAGGCGTCGCGCTTCTTCAGGATGGTGATCCAGCTCAGGCCGGCCTGCGCCCCTTCGAGCACCAGGAACTCGAACAGCAGGCGGTCGTCGTGGACCGGCACGCCCCACTCGGTGTCGTGATAGGCGACGTAGATCGGGTCGGTTCCGGCCCAGGCGCAGCGAGTCTTCGGGGCGGGCATCGCGGGTCAGCCTAGCTCGGCCAGCCCGGCGCGGTCACGCGGGCTGCTGCTCGGGTGGCAGGGTGCTCAGGAACGGCGCGCGCAGGGTCTGGATGTGCTCGTCGATGCGGTCTTCGCTCCAGCCCTGGGTCGAGATCGGCGGCAGGAAGATGACCCGGACGTTCGACGGGTTCAGCGTCAGGCTCGAGCGCTTCCAAGCGTTCTGAAGGCCGATGGTCACCATCGGGACGACCGGCAGCCCCGTCGCCAGCGCCATGTGCACGATGCCCTTCTTGAACGGGAGCAGTCGGCCCGAGTCGGAGCGGGTGCCTTCCGGCAGGATGCACAGGTGCAGCCCGCGCTCGCGCAGGAAGGTCGCGGTCCGCTCGAGGGCGCGCTTGGCGCGGCCGGTGCGCTCGCGATCCACGAACACGTGGCCGGCGAGCCACCAGGCTTGACCATAAAAGGGGTAGTAGAGCACCTGCTTCTTCGCCACGCCCACGGTGCCCGCCGGCGTCAGCCAGATGGTGGTGAACGCATCCAAGATCGAGGTGTGGTTGCAGGCGTAGATGGCGGGGCGATCGGCGCTGACGTGCTCGCTGCCCTCGACGGTCACGCGGCTGCCGGCGCACCACATCACCGCGCGCCCGATGGCCGTGCCGAACGCGTTGGTCACGCGAATGCGCGCCACGCGCCAGGGAAAGAGCAGCAGCAAGACGGGCGTCATCAGCGCCACCAGCACCCCGGTGCACGCGAGCCCCAGGGCGATTCGAGCCAGGCTTTGCAGGCGGCTCACGCGCTGGCCGCCCGAAAACCGGCCAGCAACGCTTGCCACTCGGCGGCGTCACGATCCGATGACAGGCGGCGCCCGGTCCACTTGCAGGCCCGGGCCGCGACCTCGCAATAGCGATCGAGGGCCGACGGATCGGGCAGCTCGAGCTCGTTCTGGAGCCACAGGTTCAAGAGCAACAGCTCCATCGGGGTGTTGCCGGTGCGCTCGCCGATGCCCAGCGCGCAGCCGTGGATGCGATCGATGCCGTATTCGAGCGCCCAGAGCGCGTTGTCCAGGGCGAGCCCGCGATCGTTGTGGCCGTGCCAGTCGAGGCCCACGCCGTCGATGCCGGTCTCGTCGATCAAGGCGCGGGTGAACACCACCAGGTTGCGCACGCCGTCGCGCGTCGCGTGGCCGACGGTGTCGGCGAGGCACAGGCGCTTGGCGCCGGTCTCCAGGGCGCTCTTCCAGATCTCGCGCAGTGTCTCGGGGCGGGCCCGGGTGGTGTCTTCGGTGACGTACGCGACCTCGACGCCCTCTTTCACGGCGAACGCGATGGCCTCGGTGCTGCGCTTCACGATCAGCTCTATGTCCCAGCTCTCGGCCAGCTTGCGGATCTCGCTGGTGCCGATGAACGCGTACGCCACGCACGGGATCCCCACCTTCTGCTGGATCTCGGCGATGGGCACGATGTCGCCCACCACGGTGCGGGCGGCCATCACCGGGCGGATCGCGAGCCGCTGCTCGACGATGGCCTGGCAAGCCGCCACCGAGTCCTGGAGGTTCCGCGGCGAGGCGGCGGGCAGCCCGACGTTGACCAGGTGGATGCCCAAGCGGTCCATCAACGCGATCAGCTCGAGCTTGTCCTCGATCTTCGGGTCGATCACCGACGGGTTCTGGATGCCGTCCCGCAGCGTCTCGTCCTGGAAGGTGACGCCGGCGTGCATCAGCTTGGCCACGCCGCGGGACCGGTTCCAGTCGTACGGCTCACCGTTTTTCTGCTGCGACCCAGGCACGGCGGGTTTGTAGCGCGAAAATTCTGCCCTTGCGAGCGCTTCTCCGGCTAGGCTGCGCCCGCGTTTTCAGGAGAGGGACGATGAAGAAAGCCTTTGCGTTGGTCGTTTTGATGATGCTCGTCGGCTGCGACAAGAAGGAAGCAGCCCCCACCGCCTCGACCGCCGCCGCGAAGCCCGCGGCGTCGGCGGCGCCCGCGGCCACCAGCGCTGCGGCGGCCCCCAGCGCAGCGCCGAGCGCCGCCCCGGCCCCCAGCGCCTCTGCCGAGAAAGCCGAGGCCGAAGAGGACGAGCAAGAAGGGCTCGAGAAGGGCGAGGTGGTCGTCGGCTACCTGCAAGACCTGAAGGACGAAGGCCAGTGCGCCCTGCTGCCGGTCAAAGAGGCCGAGAAGGACAAGTGGGACGCCAAGAAGATCGAAGAGCTTGCCGGCAAGATGAAGGCCAAGGCCGTGCCGAAGTGCCCCACGGCCGACGTGCAGGGCACCTGCAAGTCGATGGGCATGCTGATCAACTATTACGCGCCCAAGCACACGCCCGAGAGCGCGCAGAAGCACTGCAAGCAGAACCGCGGCAAGTGGTTCGACTGACCGTCGGCTAGCGGTCGTGCCGTAGCGTGCCCGCGGCCCACTTCCAGGTGCCGCGGGCGGCGCAGACACGGGGAATGTAGGTTGCCAGCTTGGCGCCGAGCGCGCCGGGCTCGGCGTTGCCCTTCATCGCCAGCTCGCACTCGAACCCCTTGGCGGGCTCCACCCGGACGCTCTTGCCGTCGTCGGCCCGCTTGATCTCGAAGCGGATCACCTGACGGTCCTTCTCGTCCTTGGGCTTGGCCGGGTCGTCCACCATGCCCGCGGCGATCGGGATCTCGACCAGCTTCACCAGCCGCTTGGCCCGCGCGACATAGAGCGCGCGGCTGTAGAGCACCGCGCCTTCCTTGCCCTCCACGTGGTGGGCGCACCACACCGTCTCGTCCGGCTTGTCACCGAGCTTGGCAGCCTCGCAGCCGTCCGAGACCAGCTCGACCTTCAGCTCGCGGGCGTACGCCCAGGCGTGGAAGTCCCAACCGGGGTCGGTGACCGGCGGCGCAGCCGGCAGCTCGGGTGGGGTGCCGGTGGCGCTGGCGCTGGGGGCGCCTGCGGGGGGTGATTCGTCGGCCTTGGGCGTCGGCGGCGGGTCGCCCGCGCGGGTCGGGGCGGGCGCCGCGGACGCGCAAGCCGTGAGCAAGGCGGCCATGGGAACGAACCGTGACATCGGCGCTCAGCGTAGCCCACTTCGGCGCAGCAAGCGGTGGAAGTGAACGCGCCCCACACCGGCCGCGCGGGCCGCCGCCGAGACGTTGTCGTCGTGGGCTGCGAGCTGCAGCGCAAGGTAGCTGCGCTCGAACGCTGCCAGGGCGCGCCGACGTGCCTCGTCGTACGGCACCGCCGGGTCCGGCGCCGTCGACGCCTGCTCGCCTGCAGGGGGTGAGATCAGGTCGAGCACCACCGAGCGCTCGATGGCGTTCTTCAGCTCGCGCACGTTCCCCGGCCAGGCCGCGCGCGCCAGGGCCGAGAGGTGATCGATGCTGGTCAGGCGCGACACGGCCTCTGGGGTGGCGCGGAACGCCGCCAGGAACTTGCGAACCAGCACCGGGATGTCTTCGGGGCGCTCGCGCAACGCCGGCAAGCGCACGCGCACCACGGCCAGGCGATAGTAGAGATCTTCGCGAAACTGGCCGCCGTTGACCATGGCGCGCAGGTCGCGATTCGTCGCGGCGACGATCCGCACGTCGACGGGCCGCGCCTGGTTCGAGCCCAGCCGAGCGATCTGCTTCTTCTCGAGCACGCGCAAGAGCTTCGGCTGCAGCTCGAGCGGTAGCTCGCCGATCTCGTCCAGGAACACCGTTCCGCCGCCGGCCTCTTCGAAGGCACCCACGCGGCGCTGGTCGGCGCCGGTGAACGCGCCGCGCTCGTGCCCGAACAGCTGGCTCTCGAGCAGGTTGGCCAACGCTGCGCCGCAGTCGACGACCACCAGCGGCCCGTCGCGACGGGCGCTGGCGCCGTGAAGGGCCTCGGCGGCAACGTCCTTGCCGGTCCCCGTCTCGCCCTCGATCAGCACCGTGGCGTCGCTCTGCGCGACCTTCTCGAGGATGGCAAATGCCGCGCGCATCGCGACACTGGTTCCCAGCAGGCCGCCGAAGCTCTCGCGCTCGGACTGCGCGATGGCGCTCTCGCGCGCCCCGAGCGAGAAGCTCAGCGCCGAACGGCCGAGCTGGATGACGCTGCCCTCGCCGAGGTGCGCCTCGACGATCCGGGTGCCCCCCACGAAGGTCCCGTTCAGGCTGCCCAGGTCGCGGATCAACGCGCTTCGCCCGGTGGCCACGATCTCGCAGTGGAAGCGCGACACCGTGGGGTCCGCCAGCACGAAGTCGTTCGACGGGTGTGAGCCGACCGAGCAACGCTCACCCCGAGACTTCCAGCTGACCCCGCGGGCGCCCCCTTCGGTGACGGTCAGCGTGAAACTTCGCACCACGGGCGGCCCCGCGCGTTCCAGCTCGACGGTGCCTTCGGCTTCCTGATGGCGGTTGCGGCGCTGCTGGCCACGGCCTACCTCGGTCTGCTCTCGTCGACCTCGCTCTTGCTGGTGATCATCGTCTGGGCGTTTGCCAGCAACGACTACGCGCTCGAGGCGTGGGCCATCTACCTGACCTGCGCTGTGGGCTACCTGGTGCTGGTCGGTGCGTCGCTCACGCACCTCTTGCCGCTGACCGACTCGGTGCTGGCGCTGAAGAAAGAGAACGTGCGGGCGCTGTTCGGGTTCTCTCTCTTGCTCGAGATGCTGCTCGCGATGGTGTTCTGGCTGGCCTGGACCAGCCGGCGAGCCACGGTCGGCGCCATTGCCTTCGTGGCTCAGGCGCGGATCGAGGTCGAGCGTCGGCGTGCCTTGCTCGACGAGGCTCGGGACGAGCTGCGTCAGGCCCGGGACGCCGCGCGTCTCGGGCGCTTCTCGGGTGGCACCGTGGGCGACTATCGGGTGGACCAGGTGATCGGACGCGGAGCGATGGGCGAGGTCTACGCCGCCAGCACGCGCGGCGGCGAGCCGGTGGCGCTCAAGGTGCTGCACCCGCACCTGATCGACAGCCCGAGCGAAGTGGAGCGCTTCGTGCGCGAGGTGAACGTCACGGCGGCGCTCGATTCTCCGCACGTGGTCCGCGTGCTGGGCACTGGAACCGCCCCCGACGGCAGCCCGTTTCTGGCGATGGAGCGCCTGGTCGGCATGGACCTCTCGGAGCTCTTGCGCGCCGAAGGTCGGCTCTCGCTGGCCGACACGGTCGAGCTGGTGAACCAGGTCGCAGCGGCACTCACCGCCGCCGAGCAGGCGAAGATCGTTCACCGCGACGTGAAGCCCCAGAACCTGTTCCGGGTCGACGCGAGCGCGGGCCCACGGTGGAAGGTCCTGGATTTCGGGGTCTCACGCCTGCTCGAGGCGACCAGCTCGCTCACCCAAGGCGCGATCGGCACGCCGGCTTACATGGCGCCCGAGCAGTGCCGCAACGCCGCAGTGGACCACCGCGCGGACGTGTTCGCGCTCTCCGCCATCTCGTATCGAACCCTGACGGGTCGGCCCGCCTTCAGCGGCCCGGACCAATTCGCGATTCTGTATTCCATCGTACACGAGCAACCCGTGCGACCCAGCGAGCTCTGCATGCTGCCGCAGGACGTGGAGCGCGTGCTTGCCCTCGGGCTGGCGAAGGATCCCGCGCGCCGCTTTCAGTCGGCGGCCGAGCTCGCGCGCGCCCTGGACCAGGCGCAGTACAACGCGCTCTCGGACGCCCTGCGAGCTCGCGCCGAAGCGCTGCTCGCCGAGCTGCCCTGGGGTTCGGCGCCGGCGGCCGAGGATCAGCCGCCGGCTGGGCAGTAGAACGTGCACGCCGGAGCGCCGCTGCCACGTGCCCCGCGGCATGTTCCGCAACGCGTCCCGCGTGTCCCACCAGAGCCCGCCTGAATGCGCGCGCTGGCGAGCAAATCGGCGCCTTCGTCGAGCCGAGGGCCGCGGGCGGGCTCGCCAGGCGTGCAATCCGGGGCGATGAAGCTGGCTCGGGCCGCTGAGGCCGCAGGAATGCGCGCCAGCGGAGCAATCTACTCGGCGGCGAGCACACTCGGTTCGCACCCGGAGCTGCAGCCGTGCATGGGTCGAGCTTCGGGCACCAGCGGCAGCGAGCGCTGCATTGGCTGGGGACGGGCGGTGACCGCGGCCAGATCCTCCCGGCCGAGCTGCGGGCGCCGCCTGGCCACGAAGCGCCGCACGCTCTCGGCGACGTCTTCGATCAGCACGCGCGGCGAGCGGCCGCCCTGCAGGCGGAAGACCTCGTCGGCGGTGGCGCCGTCGCGTCCGCCGTGGCGGTGCGCGGTGCGAAGCAGCCCCGGCTGCTGGCCGACGCCCAGGGCACGGGTCGCGCGGGAAGCCAGGTAGAGGACCGGGGCCCCGGCGCTCCGCACGTGGTCTTCCGCGCTGAGCTCGCCAGTGAGCCGAATGATGTCGGCACGGAGCTGGCGCGCGCGCTCGCGGACGGCGTCGCTGGGCGCGAAGGCGATGGCCGCGGTGGTCACCGGCAGCGCGCTCCGCACATCCTGCCGCAGGCGCTCCGCGCGCTTGCGCAGCAGCGGGTTCGGATCGTTCTTCAGGTTCTCGTAGCCGGTGAGCCAGACGCGCGCCAGCCGCAGCGGGCTGGGCCCGAGCCGCTTGAAGTCCTCGGCGTAGATCGCGCGCTGGATGGCCTCCACGGCCTCGGGTTTCTCGAAGTGCGGGTGGTCGAAGTGCATCGCGAAGCCGTCCCAGCGCCGCAGATCCGGCGCTTGTTTGAAGCTCTGTCGATAGCGGCCCTCGGCGATCACCTGCTCGTGGAAGGGCGTGCCCGGGAACGCGAAATAGATGAGGCACTGCGTGAGCCCGGGCTCGAGCGCCATCAGCTCCTCGAACTCGCTCCAGATGGTGGCCTCGGTCTGATAGGGGAAGCCGATGATCATGCTGGTGAGCTGTCCGCAGCCCACGCTCTTCAGATCCGCGTAAAGCTCGGGGAAGGTCTTGCCCTGCTGCTTGCGATAGCCCGCGCCCTTGCCCTCGAAGGCGTTCCACACCAGGTCGAAGCCCATCTCGGCCACCTCGCGGGCGCTGAACTGCGCCAGGCCGCGCACGCTGCCGAAGCCCATCAGGCTCAGTGACTCGCCGCCCTCGCGCACGCAGTCCAAGAACTCCCGAGCGCGCCGGCGGTGCAAGAAGAAGTCCTCGTCGATCACGATGAAGCCGTTCATGTCGACGCCCTCGGCCTGGGCGCGCCGTCGCGTCTCGATCAGCGACTCGTAGATGTCGCGCCCGCTCTTGCTGAAGGGGACGTACTTCTGCTTGAAGAAGTGCGACGTGCAGCAGAAGTCGCACCCGTTGGAGCAGCCGAGGCCGGCGGTGACGTGTCCGACCACCGCGCGCAGCTGAAAGCCCAGGACCTGCACGCTGGGGATGGGCGCGTGCGGATGGCGAACCTCGCGCGAGTCGTCTTCGCCCAGCGTGCGTCGGAGAAAGCCGACGCCCTCTTCGCGGTAGATGGCGTCGGCCCAGGGGGCGAGCACCTCATCGGGGAGCACCGTGCCGTAGCCGCCCAGGACGATCTTGGCCTGGGGCGCGTAGCGCCGGATCAGCGGCACCATCTCGCGCACCTTGTGGAAGGTGGCGACCACGAAGTTGATGCCGACGTGGGTGTAGCCGCCGGTGCGAAGCTCGTGGATCAGCTCGCGGCGCGAGGGATAGTGCAGCGTCACCGTCGGCGCTTCCACGTTCTCGGCCAGGTAGTCGATGGCCCAGACGCGGATCACCTGGCGCAGGCTGAAGGGGCCCTGGGCGCGCGTGACCTGAGCGTGGAACAGCTCAGCCCCTACGCTATCGCCCTCTCCGGGACCCCCGAATGGGCGGATGACGCTGGTGAGCAGCAGCTTGTTGTGCATGCTGCGCACGCTAGCGGGCGCGCTGCCAGCATCGGGTCACGCTCTGTCAGGGTTTGGTCGGGGCTTGACCGATATCAAGCCCGGCGCTCACTTGAGCTTCTTGGCCAGCTCGCAGCCCAGCGGGTCCTTGTACCCGCAGGCGTCTTTCAAGTGGCCGGCCGCCGGACCCTTCTTGCCCAGGCCGTATTCGGCCATGCCCAGGAAGGTGCAGGCGCGGCCCTCTTTGGTGTCGCACTGGGGCTTCATGGTCTTGACCGTGTGCTCGAGGCCCGAGCTGCTCGGCTTGCCGCCACTCACCACGCACGCGACGGTCTCGGTGCCCGTGCCCACCTGACAGGCCTTCTCGAGCATGGCCTTCGACTTGGCCTCGTTCTTCGGAACGCCCGTGGCACCGATCGAGAGCAAGAGCCCAGCGCGGAAGCATTGCCCGGGATCGAGCCGGCACGCGCGTTCGTAGAGCGTTAGGGCCATCTTCGGATTCGCCGCCACGGACTGACCGAGCTCGACCTTGTAGCCGGCGTTGCCGCAGGCGGTGGCGTTGCCGCCGAAGCAAGCGCGGCTCGCGTACTGGAGCGCCTTCTGGTCGTCGCGCTGCACGCCGGCGCCGCCGCCGCCCGCGTAGAGGAACCCTGCGTTGGTGCAGGCCCCGAAGTCGCCACCCTCGCAGCCCTTCACGTACATCTTGAGCGCGCGCGCCGCGTCCTTGGGGCCGGCCAGGCCACTGAGCGCCATGAAGCCAGCGCTGTCGCAAGCGCGGGCGCTGCCCATCGCGCACCCCTTCTCGAAGGCGGCCATCGCCTTCTTCGGATCGCGATCCTTCCCCGACAGGTGGCTCACCCCCAGGTTGCCGCAGGCGTTGGCGTAGCCAGCGCTGCACGCCTTGCTGAACGCTGCCTGAGCCTTGGCCGTGTCCGGCGGGCCGGCTTTTCCGCCCAGAATCAGCGAGCCGTGACGATCGCAGCTGGCGGCGTCGCCCTTCGCGCACTGCTTCTCGCAGTCCGAGGCGTCGGTCGGGGCGCAGGCGTGCGGCCGATCGGCGCCGCCCTTCTTGCAGGCGCCGCCCGAGAACACGAAGCCCGGAGGACACCCCTCCACCGCTTCGGCCTTCGCCGTCGGCTCTTCTTTCGCCGCCGGTTTCGCCGCGGGCTTCTTGCCGCTGCTCTCCTTGGCGATGGGCTCGAGCTCGAGCCGCAAGATCGCTCCGCAGCCACTCGGTGGCTTGTTCTCTTCACCCGTGGCCGACTCGCACGCCGACAGCTTGCCATCGGTGGTGGCCACGTCCTTCGAGCTCGAGCTCTGCCCGCTGGTGCCCGCGCCGAAGATCTCGACCGCCGCCGCCGCCTTGGCGCGGCTGCCGGTCTTCATCGCAAAGGCGCCGACCAGGATGGCGCGCACGTAGTGCGATGCGCCCTCGCAGCTGCCCTCGAGATCGTCCTTCGACACGTCGTTCCACGTGGTGCGCCGCTTGCCGACCATGGCCAGCGCAATGTCCAGCGTGGTGCCCTTGGAGAACTCGCCGCCGATCTTGCCGGCGATGCCCAGGCCCCCGAGCGGCAGCGACGCCTGCACGTCGTCGGCGGTCTCGAGCCGCACCACGTCGGTCTTCACCTGGACGGGCAGGTAGCCGTAGTTGCCCGTCACACGGCAGCGCTTGAGCAGCGTCAGCCCCTTGTCGTTCCAGGAACCGCGATGCCGTCGTGGATCACCTCTTCGAGATCGGCGCGCTGCTCCGCCTTCCAGTCGACCACCAGCGGCGACGCCGGACCGTCCACCGCGGGAATGCTGGTGCGGCCCGTGGCCTCGGCGGCCTTGGGCTGCTCCGGGCGCATCGCCTCGTGATGGGCGCCGCCCCCGCACCCCACCGCTGCCAGACAAACGCCGACGATTCCCAGGTTCCTCATGGTCCAGCGGCGTAACAGCGCTCGCGCCACGGCACAAGTTGACGCCCCCGCCGCGCCGCATCAGACAAGGGTCGTGCCGGGCCTTCGCAGCTTGAACCTCACCCTGAACGGCGACCTGGTCCAGGTGGCTGCGCCCGAGCACTGGACCCTGCTCGAGGTGCTTCGCTATTCGCTGGGCCTCACCGGCAGCAAGCAGGGCTGCGACAAGGGCGACTGCGGCGCGTGCACGGTGCTGATGGACGGCGAGCCGGTGCTCGCCTGCCTGACCCTGGCCGCGGCGGCCGAAGGCAAGCAGATCGTGACCATCGAGGGCCTTGCGCCCCTGCACAAACGCGCCGGGGGCAGCGGCGTCGATCCGGTGCAAGACGCCTTCGATCGCTCGGGCGCGCTGCAGTGTGGGTTCTGCCAACCCGGCATGATCTTGTCCGCGAAGGCGCTGCTCGACAAGAACCCGAAGCCCACGCGCGACGAGATCAAGCAGGCGCTGTCGGGCAACCTGTGCCGCTGCACCGGGTACACGCAGATCCTCGAGGCCGTCGAGGTCGCGGCCGCCGAAGCGCGCGGTGAAGTGCCCCCCGGCCCACGCTGGCGCCGATTCGAGGGGTGAGCCCAACCCCCAACCGGGGAGGGGTGCGCCGGGCGCTTCATGCTACATTGGCAGGCATGAAAGCGAAGCGGCGCCGCCGTGCGGGAGCCAGCGAGACCATCGGCGTGTCCGTCGACGCCGAGACCAAACGCAAGCTGAAGGCGCTCGCTCAGGACAAGCACCAGGGCAACGTCTCGGCGCTGATCACCGAGATGACCGAAGACGCGGTGCGACGCGCTGCCTTCGAGCGCGCATGGCGCTGGTACGGGGGCCCCGAGCCTACTTCCGCCGCGCGGGCGCGGATCGATGCGGAGCTCGAGGAAGGTTGGCGGCTGGCTCGCAAGAAGGCCAAGCAGAGGCCCCGGACGAGAGCTGCCTGATGGCGCAGGGGGTCACGTTCGATTCGGGGATGCTGATCGCGCTCGAACGGCGCAAGCAGCGCGCCTGGGAGGTTTACCGCCGGGCCATGGAGCGGCTCGCACCGATCACCATTCCCACCCCGGTTCTGGGCGAGTGGTGGCGCGGCCGCAGCGACGTCTGCGAGGCAATCTGCGCGTCGGCGCGGCTCGAGCCCCTGAGCGCGTCCGTGGCTCGAATCGCCGGCGAGGCCATGGCGAAGGTGCCTGGCGCGACGACCATCGATGCCTTCGTGATGGCCAGCGCTGCCTCCAGGGGAGACGTCGTCTACACCGGTGACGTGCGGGAATTCCAAGCCCTGCAAGCGTACTTCGCAGGCGTGCGAGTCCTGGCGGTGTGACAGCGCCTCTTCGGGGCGTGCGCTGGGGAACTGTCACCTCACCAATCCATGCAGGCGTAGCTCGGGCACGTGTACGAGAAGTGGAACGCGACTTCGAGCTCGAAGAGCTTCTTGGCGACGGGCTCCCACTTCTCCGCGCACGCGCTGATGCTGCACTTGGGTGCGATGCGTTCGATCTCGTCGAGCGCTTCGTGCACGCGCTTCATGCGCGCCACCAGGCTCTCGTAGTTGCTCCGCGCGCGCCGCCGCAAGATGACCGCACGATCGTCGGGAGGGCTCATCTAGCCCGAGCATAGCGCGCGGCGAAGCACCTCCGGTAGGCTGTGCCCCAATGCGGAAGTGGATCGCGGTCGGGGTGCTGATCTGGACCAGCGCGTGCGGGGGTGACGGCGACTCGGGCAGCTCCAGCGCGGGCGGCGGCAGCGGAGGCAGCGGCGGCAGCGCCGCGACCGGTGGCAGCGCCGCGACCGGTGGCAGCAGCGGCGGCAGCGCCGGCAGCGGCGGCAGTGGCGGCAGCGGCGGCAGCGCGGCGACCGGTGGCAGCAGCGGCGGCAGCGGTGGTGGTTCGGGTGGTGGCGGGTCACCGTCCGGGACCCTGGTGCCGCTCTACACCGATCCGTCGAGCCCGACCTGGGCCGCGGTCGCCAGCGCGAAGAAGAGCCACCCGGCGGCGACCGTGATCGCGGTGATCAACCCGAACGACGGCCCCGGGAGCGCGAAGGACGCGAGCTACGTCTCGGGCACGCAGGCGTTGAAGGACGCGGGCGTGATCGTGCTCGGCTATGTCGCGACGGGTTGGGGCGCGACCAGCGCGACGTCGATCGTCCAGCCAGCCATCGACAAGTACGTCGCCTGGTACCCGGCAGTCACCGGGATCTTCTTCGACGAGCAGGCGTCGGACTCCGGCAAGGAGGCCTACTACTCCCAGCTGTCGCAGTACGCGAAGAGCAAGGGCCACACCATGACGGTCGGGAACCCGGGCGCCGACGTGGCCGAGAGCTACGTCGGCACGGTGGACATGATGTTGATCTACGAGAGCAAGGGCAACCCGACCGCCGCGTCGCTCGGGGGCTGGCACGCCAAGCACGACCGCAAGAACTTCGGGATCATCCCCTACGGCGTGGCCAAGCTCGACGCGGCGTTCGTCCAGAGCGCCAAGCAGTGGGTCGGCTACCAGTACGCCACGGACGACGATCTGCCGAACCCGTGGGACAGCCTCCCGCCGTATTTCGACGCGCTGGTGGGCGAGCTCGCGAAGTGAGCCCGGGGAACGGCTCGACCTCGAGGGACCCAAGCCGCCATCCCACGGGCGAGGAGCGTGGTACGCTCGTTTCGCGCTTGGACTCGACCCGGCTGCCACCGACGTCCCCCGCGCTCCTCGAACCCGGAGCGCGGCCGTACTTCGTGTGGTGGACGGAGTGCACGGTCGCTGACTTCAGGGCCCACCTTCGAGACCCCGACCTCGAAACGCGCGCATACTGGCTGGGCGCGCTGCTGCGCGAGGCCAACACTCGGGACGTGTGGCTGTTCGTCACCCCGAGCGAAGTCCGCGCGCTCTGGCCGAGGTTGGTTCGCCACCTGGGACGGAGCCGCGCCGTGTGGGCCTGGCTCCTCGGTCTCGAAGAGCCCGCGTGGCCGCCGGCGGAGGCGCGCGGTGAATAGCAGGTTCGATCGCCGGGTGCTCGACGAGGCGAGTCTCGAGCTCGTTCGAGCCTGCCAGCGCCGCGTGCCCTGTCACCTCGGCGGGGGAGCCGCGCTCGCCGGGGCATTCCTCAGCCATCGCGTCTCGCGCGACATCGATCTGTTCTGTCACGACGCCACGGAGCACCGTCAGTTGGTACGCGAGCTGGGCGCGGTTGTTGCGGAGTGCGGGGGAAGCTCGAACGTTCAGCGCGACGGCGGCGCATTCGTCCGCGCGGAGCTGACCCTCGGCACCCGAGTCCTGGTGGTCGATCTCGTGCACGAGCCCCAGGCGGATCTCGAGCCACCGCCGCCCGCGATCGAATCCGTCGTCGTCGAGTCGCTGGCGGACCTCCGCGCGTCGAAGCTGACGTGCATCCTCTCGCGGGCCGAGCCTCGCGACCTGGTCGATCTCTGCTTCCTCGAGCGCGCTGGGTTTCCGCCCGAGAAGGACCTGCACCTCGCCCTGAAGAAGGACGCGGGCATCGACCCGGGCATTCTGGCCTGGCTCCTCAGGCAGTTCCCGCTGAGCCCGCTCCCGACGATGCTCAGCCCGTTGACCACTGACGAGCTTCGCAGCTATCGCGACGCGCTTGCCGAGCGCATGCGCCAGCTCGCCGTGCCCCGCGAACGCTGAGGGCGCAGGCCGCTCAGTCGAGGGACGCGTCCGTCGCAGCGTCGGTGCCGGCGTCGGTGCCGGCGCCGGAGGCCGGGGGCAGGCACGCCATGAAGTCGCCGCCACCGATCGCAGCGCAGAACAGATCACCCGGGCAGGGGTGAGCCTTGTCGCAGAACGGTCGGCAGTGGAGCCCGGCAGGGCCGAGTCCGCGCCCCGCGTTCGCCTCACCAGCCCGCTCCGCCCGCGCCGTCAGCGGTGCGGCCGCTCTGGATTCGCGTCGCGCGCCCGCCCGCGTTCAGAACACGAAGTCGAGCATGGCGTTGAAACGGTTCTCCGGCATGCCGGGGAAGCGCTCGTCGCGCACCACGGCGAAGCGATAACGAAGGCCCAGGTCCAGACCGAAGAGCCTTGCGCCGAGCTCGGGGGTCAGGGCGTGGAGCTTGGCCAGATCTTCGAGGCCCACGCCTTGGTAGGCGAGGCCCCAGCGTACGATCCCCCAGCGCTGGCGATAGTAGAGCCGCACCTCGTGCACGCGCTCGAAGCGGGCCGTGCGCTGATCGAGCACGAAGTGCGCTTCGTACGCCGGGCCCAGCTCCAGCTCGCCGGACTCCAGCGGAAAGCGGGTCTCGGCCCCGAGCTGCGCCAGAAAGCCCCGGCGGGTGTTCTGTCCGCTGTTCCAGGCGTAGCCGGCGAGGAGCCAGATCTGAAGCCAGTCCACGTCGGGCGACAGGCGCTGATACCCGGCCGAGACGCTCCACGCGCTGGCGTCACCACCACGTACCTCCCATGCCGTGCGCTTCACGCGCAGCGCGTCGAGCTGATAGTGATGGCGCACCTGCTTCAGGAACCCGCGAAACGCCAGCGCTCCGGAGAAACTCTGGCGGCGTTCGAGGGTGGCCCCGCTCTCGGACCAACGCAGGCGCGTCGCTGCGCCGACCGGCAGCGCGATCGAGGTGTCTTTGTCGACCTTGGGTCCGATGGGCGCGGCTTCGAGCTCGACGTCGGCGCTCTGGTAGGGCACGAGCTGCAGCTCTGCCAGATCGGAGGGCTCGAGCTCGGAGCGCTTGGCCAACATCGAGTCGAAAGACAGGTGCAAGCCCTCGTGGTCGGGATCCGACGCCGACCAGAACCAGGTGTTCTTCCAGGCCAGATCGGTGATGGTCTCGTTCTGGTCGGCCACGCGCAAGAAGTCGGCCCACAGCTTGGTGCGCGCCACGTCGTAGCGGCCGAAGAACGCGCCGAGATCGACGCCCAAGCGTCCGCCGTAGGCGGTGGCGCGCTGCACGGCGTCGGTGGTCGGATCGGCGAGCTGAGCACCCACCAGGAACGCGGCCAGCGTCTGCCCGTCGCAGTGGCCCAGACAGCGGTCGAAGCCCTCGGTGCGACCGCGGGTCCGGTCGTAGAAGTCGTCGAGTGTGGGCCGGGGCTCGGCCCGCGCGAGGGGCGCCCAGATCGCCCAGAGCAGCGCGGCACTTCGCGCGAGTCGCATCGGTGCCGCGAGCATAGTTCATCCGATTGCGACGGCGTGAGGTGTGTGCTCTGGTCCCGGCGTGCGCCGCGTCGAGCTGCTCTGGCTCTTGCTCGTTCTGCCGCTCGGCTGCGGCCAGGGCGCCAGCCCGAATTCCACCGCGACCAGCGCCAGCGCCGGCCCCGCGCAGAGCGCACCCGTGCTTCCGGACTTCGAGCCGGTAGCGCCGTCGGCCAGCGCTGCGCCTGCTGTGGCACCCTCGGCCTCTGGCTCGGCCGAGGCGCCCGCCGAGAAGCCGCGGGCGGCCCTGCGGCGCAGCGTGGCGGGCGAGCTCGTCACGCGGGCCCGCGCGCTGGAGCTGTCGGACGAGCAGAAGAGCAAGCTGGATGCGGTCGAAGAGAAGCTGGCGGGCAGCCCGACGGACGACGAGGACACCAAGAACGCCTACAAGCTGTTCTTTGCTGCGCTGCTCGACGGGGTGAAGACCGGGCAGGTCGTCGAGCAGAAGCTCTTGCCCCACTATGCCACGCTCGACCGCATCGCTCGGGCCCGGGCCGCTGCCGAGGCCACCGCGCTCGGGGAGCTGCACGGGCTCTTGGAAGAAGACCAGCGCAAGGAGCTGATCGCCGGCCTTCGCAAGAAATATCCCACCGCGGCAGAGAAGGCCGCGGCCGACGCCAAGGCCACGAAAGAGGGCAAGGCCAAGAAGCCGAACGCGGCCGCCGAAGAGACGCGCCGCGCCGACCGCCACAAGCGTCGGAGCGCCCGCGTGACCAAGCTCCTCGAGCTCGACGAGAAGCAGCAGCAGCGGGTCGGCTCGGTGCTGATTCGCTTCGACACCGAGCTCCGTAATCGCGCCCAGCGCGATGCGCGCGATCGGCGCATGCGCGCGCTGCTCGCCGCATTCGACAAGCCAACTTTCACGGCCGCCGGTCTCGATCTCGGGCGCGGCCCCCGTTCACGCGTGGCGGACCGTGTGGCGTACGTCAACGCGCTGCTCGCGATTCTGAAGGTGGACCAGCGCGACAAGCTGGCGCGCACCCTCGAGCGGCCGACGTCGAAGCGCTGGGGTGCGGCCATCGTGGGCGACACCGGGCCGGCGGACGACGACTGAGTCCGCCGTGGCGCATCCCCGCCCGGAAGTCGGGCCGGACGGTTGCGAAAAGGGACGCGTCTTCGATCACGCTCGCTACGTGCAAAAGCGCACGCAAGACGACCACAGGCCGAGCAAGCCGTCCGGCAGGTGCGCGCGCGTGGAGTGGAGCCTCGACCCGAGCCGCTGCTCCGCGCCGCAATCGCGGTGCTCACGCCCTGAGACGCTTCGAGCCCACCCTCACACAAAGCGGGTGGGCCGGAGTGCCGTCAGTCGCCTCGGCAGCGAGAACCCAGGCGCCCCCGATGGCCGCGGCGTGATGCCCCCCCTCGCGCCTCGACCCCGGTCCGGTCGCCTCGCTCCTGAGCCGGACGCTGCAGTCGCCCTGACGAGAACCGATCGGGAGTCCGCCCTGGCGCGGCGGCTGAGCTCACCAGGGCACGGGCTTGTAGTCTTTCAGGAACAGGCCCCACACGTGCTCGCCGCTGTTGATGCCCGAAAATATCGGGTCGACGATGCGCGCCGCGCCGTCCACGATGTCCAGCGGGGGACTGAATCCGTGCTCGATGGCCTTGCGGCGGGCGATGTGCGCCGGATCTTCGTCCGTCACCCACCCCGTGTCGACGCTGTTCATGTGGATGCCGTCGGTGACGTAGTCGTCTGCCGAGGTGCGCGTCATCATGTTGAGCGCCGCCTTGGCCATGTTGGTGTGCGGGTGCTTGTTGGTCTTGTACCGGCGGTGGAACTGGCCCTCGACGGCAGACACGTTCACGATGTGCTTGTCGCCGGTGCGGTGCCGCAGCATCAACGGCTTGAGGCGAGCGTTCAGCACGAAGGGCGCAATGGCATTGACCAGCTGCACCTCGAGCAGCTCGACGGTGCTGACCTCGTGCAGGGCCAGTCGCCAGCTGTTGACCGAGCGCAGGTCCACCTGTTGCAGATCCGCGTCCAGCTGTCGGCTCGGGAACAGCTGCAGTCCCGGATCGTGATCGTCGTCGGCGACCGGCACCTGCGACAGGCTGGCAGCCTGATGCAGGCCGACGAAGGCGCTGGGGTCGTCTCGCACCGCGCTCGGGTGGCCGGCGCTCGGTGTGATCGCGAGGGCACTCAAGGCCGCATGCTGGGCCAAGAGTCCGCGGGCCCGCTCGGGCAGGGCCTGGGTGGCCCCGCGCTCCACGTCCATCAGGTGCCGGTAGAAGCCCGGTGGGCGCCGGACGGTCTGGCAGGCGTTGTGCAGGATGAAGTCGAGACGCCCGGCCCCTTCGGTCACGTGCCGGGCAAACGCCTCGACGCTCGGTGTGTGCCTCAGATCCAGCCCGTAGATTTGCAGCCGGTCGCCCCAGTCTGCGTAGTCCGCCTCGCGCGCATAGCGCAGGGCGGCGTCGTGCGGAAAGCGCGTCGTCACGATGACTTGCGCCCCCGCACGCAAGAGCATGATCGCCGCCTGGAAGCCGATCTTGACGCGCGCGCCAGTGATCAGCGCCACCCGACCGCGCAGATCCGCGGTCTGTCCGCGCTTCATGTGATTGAAGTCGCCGCAGGCCTGGCACATCTGATCGTAGAAGAAGTGCACCTCGGAGAAGAGCTGCTTGCAGACGTAGCAGACTCGCGCCTTCTTCAGCTTCTTGCCGGCGAGCGTCGCGTCCACCTCGGGGATCTCGCCTTCGGCCTCTGCCGCCAAGGCGTTCGCCTTCGGCGTGATGAAGACCGGGTGCGCGCGCTTCTTGCGAATGGACGCGCGCTCGAGCAGTGCCTCGTCGGCCTGCCTGCGCGCCTGCTTCCCCTTCTTGTTCAGCGCCCGCGAGAGCGCCCGCTGCTCGTTCCGATGGGGGCGCGAGAGCCGGCCGGCCGCGGCGAGCAGTCGGTTGCGGTCGTCGGTGGAAATCTCCGCCAGGTGCGCGCGGGATTCGACCAGGGCCTCGAGCACGCGGGTGCAGTGGGCCAGATCGGCGGGCGTCACGGCGCCGGCGCGGGGTTTGTGGGGCGGTGCGTTCATGGGGGCCGCTTCCTAGCGCGTATGGCAGGGCGGCGGCCGAACCACGGCGTTTTCTTCGAGGAACTTGCGATCTTCTCGGCGCGCCGGGTGGCGCGACCGCGCCCTCGCGCCGCCGTCACCCACGCTGGCCCCCGGCTGACAGCGCGCGGTAGCGTGGTACGTCGCTTGGGGGGTGCTGCCTCGGCGCGCCCTTGCCGACCTCGCGGAGCCGCCTTGACCGTCTTGATCTCCACTCGTCACCTGGTCGATCGGCTGCGCCAGCCGCGAGCGCGCGCCGACCAGCTGCGCGCGCTGCGCGAGCGACTTCAACGCGCGGGGGACGCAAGTCCGGCCAACGACGAAGCGGTCGCGCTCGCTCGGCAGATGCGCGAGCTGCGTGAGCGGCTCGACCAGGCGGTCGGCGCCGTCCGCTCGTGCAGCGGCTGTGCCGTCGGGCACCCCGAGCCCTTCGGGCATTGGCAGGGTGGGCACTGCTGCGGGGGCCGCACTGAAGAGCTCTTCAGCAACGACGAGCTCGCCGCTCTGGCGCTGGCGGGCACCACTCCTGGCCGGCTCACGCCGCCGCGCTCGGAGCTTGCCGGCTGCGTCTTCCGGGGCCCGACCGGATGCTCACTCGCGGTGCGCGATCGTCCCAATCTGTGCGTGCGCTTCCTCTGCCGTGAGCTCGAAGCCGAGCTCACCCGGCGCGGGGACCGGCGTGAGATTGCCGCGATCCAGGCCGAGCTCGCGCGCTGCTTCGCGCGCTTCGCCGCCCTGCGCGCGGACGCTGCCCTGCCCTGGGAGTAGGCAAGAGATCCCCCGCGTCGCCCGAGCTCAGCGCCCCGCGCGCAGCGCTTCGCCGATGCGCTCCGCGACCTGCGCGGCTCTGCTTCGCGACGAGGGCACCTCGGACATCAGCAAGAAGCCGTGGATCTGATCGGACAGCTCGTGCAGCTCGACCGTGACGCCGGCGGCCTTCAGCTTTTCGGCGTATGCGACGCCCTCGTCGAGCAGCGGATCGAACCCGCAGACGTAGACCAGGGTCCGGCAGATCCCGGCGAAGTCGTCGGCGAAGAGCGGCGACAGATCGGGTTGGCGGCGGTCCACCTCGGGCGGGGCATAGTGGTCGTAGTACCAGGCGACGTTGTCGCGAGTCAGGAAGTACCGCTCGCCGAGCGATCGGTGAGAGGGAAGCGAGCAGGTCGCGTCGGTGGCCGGATAGAACAGCGCGGCCAGTGCCGGGGGAGTTGTGTCGTTCCGAGTGCGCCGCGCGATGACCGCCGACAGGTTTCCGCCGGCGCTGTCGCCCGCGATGGCCACGCGCTGCGGATCGATGCCCAGGGTCGCCGCGTTGTCGATCACCCAACGGAAACCGGCCAGAGCGTCGTCGACCGCGGCGGGGTACGGGTGCTCGGGCGCGAGTCGATAGTCGAGCGACAGCACCTTCGCGCGCGCGCCCAGCGCAAGCCGGCGGCACAACCCGTCGTGCGTCGCGACGCTACAGGTCACGAACCCGCCTCCGTGGATGTACACGATCGCCGGAAGGGTGCCGGTGGCGCCCTCGGGCGCGTAGGCCCGCAGCCAAAGCTCGCACGCGGGCCCCGGAAAACGATGATCGCGCGTCGTCACTCCCCTCGGGGGCGGCCCGTCCACGATCGGTATCTGTTCGGCCAGGCGCAGTCGCGCGCGGCCCGGTGAATACCCGCGCAGCACGCTGGCCTGCTCGAGGTCGTCGAGCCGGAGCATGGCGGCCACGTCAGGGTCGAGGGTCCGCCCCTGCACGCTGCCCTGTCGGCTCTTCGCGAGCCGGTCGCGCAATGCCGCCGTGCCCAGCACCGCCCTGAGCAGGCGTCGTGCCACTGGGATCCGCGCTCGCGCAAACACCGAGAGGCGCTCTTCGTGCATGGCCCGCAGTGTAGCCGTGTTTGCAAGGGCTCGAGGCGCGCCGAAAGCGTGGGTCACCCGGTAGAGCCGCGACGGACGACCCGCCGGTGGCCAAACCGCGTGGGTCACCGGGTCGAGCCGCGGTGGATGACCGCTGGCGGGTCGGCGTCGCTCCGCGTAACTTCTGGCCGGTGCTGCGTGCGACTCGGGTTTCGGCGCTGCTGGTCGGGCTGACGCTGGTCGCCTGCGGCCAGGACGAGCGCCTGCTGGTCTCGGCCACCGATGGCGGCAGCGGCAGCGGCGGCGGCAGCGGCAGCGGCGGCGGCAGCGGTGGCGGCGGCGGCAGCGGCGGCGGCAGCGGCGTCTCCGCTGTCGACGTCGAGCGCTTGTTCCCCACCGCCAGTCACCCCGGGGTCAGCTTCGACGACTGCTCGTTCGGATCTCCGCTGGCCTTCGAGCACGACGGGCAGACCGAGATCGTGGTGGCGATCGGTGAGCACGTCGTGGGCCTCGACCCGCTGACCGGCGCCGAGCGCTATCGCGTCCAGCTGCCCGCGACCGGCGCCGAGCGCGCGTTCGTGATCAGCACACCGGTGCGGGTGGGTCATCGGCTGGTGGTCGCGTACCACACCACCGAAGCGCCGAACGAGACGCAGGCACCCGGCCGCGACGTGATGGACTTCCGAAAGTCGCAGCGTGTGGCCGTGGTGGACCTCGCCGCCCGAACGCTCGACGCCGAGTTCTCACCGTTGACTCTGGCGGCGGTACAACCGGCCGCTACGCCCGGCAAGTCCGTGTACTTCCGCGCCGACAAGGCGCTGCAGCGCGCTGCGCTGGTGCACGTCCCGTTCGTCGGAAAGCTGGGAACGGTGGCGGTGGCGTTCGGCAACGGCCGCGATCTTCAGCCGTGGCACGGGTGGCTGTTCGAGCTCAGCCTCGATGCATGGCAGAGCCAAGGCCCCACGAAGGCCATCGACCGCGTCCGGCTCGTCACCCCAGAGCACGACTGCGGACCCGAGGGCGCGTCCGGCTCGCGCACCCGCATCTGTGGCGGAGGCCTCTGGTCCCCGTCGGGCGTGCTCCGCGTGGACGGCAGCGAAGGTCCGGAGCTCATCCTGCCTGCCGGAAACGGGCAGCTCGACCTGTCGCGCGGCGACTTTGCCAACACGCTGCTCCGGGTGAGACCCGGCGCGCCGCTCGACCCCGGCTGTAACGTGACCGCCTGCGCGGGCTTCGATCCCGACGCGCCCGCGAGCGCGTGCGTCGAGTCGTGCCGCAACGTGTTCGTGCCGCGCGTGCCCGCCGGGGACCCGCCCCTCGCCCCCGAGAGCGGGGTGTGCGACGGCCTGGGGATGTTCGAGTGCTGGGAGAAGCTCGACTATGTCGGCGGCAGCACGCCCGTGTTGGGCCAGGCGCCTGCCGGCAAGCGCGTGCTTCTCTACCCCACCAAGGACGGTCACGTGTACGTGGTGGACGCCGAGCACCTGGGCACGCTCTACCAGCGCAAGAAGCTGGTGGACGTGTGCGGCGCGAAGAACCACAACTGCATGGCCGACTGGGCGGGGATGATCGTCACGCAGCCCGCGGAGGCCAAGGTCGATGGCGCCACCCTCTTCATCGTGCCGACCTTCGTGCCCGACTCGGTCCACACCGCTGGCGTGTTCGGGCTCGAGCTCAGCGACGGCCCGAAGGGGCCAGAGCTGGTGACGCGCTGGGTGTTCCCCGACCCGGCGACGCTCGCAGCCAAGCAGCGCTTTCGCTGGCACCCCTCGCGCGCCAGGGTGGTGAGCCTGCAGGGGCACCAGACCGTGTGGGTCGTCGAGCCCGGCACCGTCGATCAGGTTCCGGGCCGCCTGGTGGGCTTGCGCGCATCGGACGGCGCGCTGCTGGCGGATCACCCGCTCGCGGGCCGAGGCTTCCGCTTCACCCAACCGCTCTTCCACGCCGGGGTGCTGTACACGCCCAGCTGCCACACCGATCGCGGGGCAGGCAGCCTGGAAGCCCACCGTCTGGTGCCCCGATGAGCCGTGCCCTGCTCGGCTGGGCCCTGGTGTGCGCCGCGTGCGCGGCGGGGGCCGAAGGGGCGCGGACCACGCCGCGCCCCGTGGACCAATCGCGCGGGCCCGAGCCAGCTCCGGTGAGCGTGGTCGCCGACGCTGGCGCAGTGGCCGATGAGCGGGCTATCGAGGTCCAGCCCGACGCCCAGCCCGACGCCCAGCCCGACGCGCTGCCCGCGAGCGCCGCCGTCGCGCCGCCGGACCCGTCCGACGCACCCGTGGCCAAGCGTCGCCGGGCCCATTGCTTCGACTGGATCCACCTCGACGACTTCTCGACCGATTGCGCGCCCACACCGGGCGCATGCGCGAAAGCACGCGCGGACATGTTGCGCGGAGCCCGAGATGTCACGCCCTGTCGCGAAGTGCGCGGCACGACCTGCACCTTCGTGTCACGGCCGCCGGATCCGAACCGCACCGAGCGCTGCTTCGGCGATGCGGGCGCGTGCGCCCGCTATCGCGCGTACGTGCAGGGCAACGGGCTGACCGCCACGCCCTGCCGAGACCAGTGAGCGCTCACGGTTGACACGACGAGTACCCGGTCATCTTCAGCGCCGGCTTGCAGCTGAGCCCGCTGGGGCAGGGCGACGTGGCGACGGGGTTGCACAGGATCTCGACGCTGGCGCTGCCCAGCCCGATGCACGAGGCCTTACATTGGATGGCCCCTTTGATCTCGCCGCCGGGGTCGATCTCGGCACAGCACACATTGCCGCCGTTGCAGTCGCTGGCGTCGTCGCAGAGCATGTCGGAATCCATGCACAAGCCCCCCTGGCCCACGCACTGGCCCTGCGGCTGGCTGGCCTGATCGGGGTGGCAACACATCTGCGTCGCCAGGGCGCAGGAAGAGCTGCCGCACTGGATGGTCCCGTTCGTCCCCCCGCTGCCGCCGCCACCGCCACTTGGGGTGCCGCCACCGCCGCTGGGGGCGCCGCCGCCGCTGGGGGCGCCGCCGCCGCTGGGGGCGC
>JAKLKA010000106.1 GCA_023150915.1 Polyangiaceae bacterium | reverse complement strand
GGGTCGGGCGCCACCGGGGGCGGGGGCAGCGGCGGCGCGGGCGGTGGCGGGGGCACCGGCGGCGTGGCGCCCGGATCGATCGGCACGCCGTGCTCGACCGCGGCCGAATGCAACGCCACGCTGTTCTGCGAGAACCCGGCGGTGTTCGGCGGCACCAGCGGCCCGAAGGTGTGCACGCGCGCGTGCTGCAAGAGCGAAGAGTGCGGCAGTGGGTCCAGCGTGTGCTACCCGGCGGTGCAGGGCGGCAGCGCGTGCGTTCCTGCTGCTTCGGTGGGGCGTGCCGAGCCGGGCGCCGGGGCGGCGGGCGACACCTGCGCGAAGCACTCGGACTGCCGGTCGGGCCTGTGCGACGGCAGCAAGTGCTTCGACACCTGCTGCAGTGATCCGAACTGCTCTGGCTCGCAATACTGCGTCAAGCGCACGCTGCCCGGGGCCAGCCGCAGCGTGTGGGCCTGCGGCCCGAGCACCAGCGGCGGGGGCTACCAGGCGCTGTGCTCGACCGATTCGCAGTGCCAGAGCGGGGTCTGCTCGTCGGGCATCTACTGCTCGAAGTCGTGCTGCACCGCCAAAGACTGCACCGGGTTCGCCAACTTCGTGTGCTTGCACACCGCGGGGCTTCGCCGCTGCGCCTATCCGGGGTTCAGCCCGGGAACCAAGAACCTGGGGGACACCTGCGGCAACAGCACCGAGTGCAAGACCGGCCATTGCCTCGGCAACGCCACCACCGGCTACTATTGCTCCGACACCTGCTGCGGTAGTTCCGACTGCGGGGGCGGGTTTTCCTGCCGGGCGGTGTCGGTCAGCGGCACGAACCAGTTGCTTTGCGTCAAGTTGTAGGTCAATCAGTCGTCCGAGCCCCGGTCGCATGGCCGCTCAGGATTACGGAGACGAAGAGCCCACCCTACCGCCGCTCGACCCGCGGGCGGGGGCGGTGTGCCCGCGCTGCCATGGGCGCCCCACCGGCGGCAGCGCCCGCTGTCCGCGCCACGACATGGCCTACGTGGACGCCCGCGAGATCGTCGAGAGCGGCGGCGACACCCTGCTCGGCGCCAACATCGCGGGTCGCTTCACCATCCTGTCGCGGCTCGGGGCAGGCTCGATGGGCGCCGTCTATCGCGCGCATCAAGACGCCGTGGGGCGGGACGTCGCCATCAAGATCGTCCGCGCCGAGCGGGCATACGACTCCGAGACCAAGGCGCGGTTCGAGCGTGAAGCGCGCGCGACCAGCGCGCTGGTCAGCCCGCACACCGTGACGGTGTTCGACTTCGGCGAGGCCGCCGACGGGTCGTGGTTCCTCGCGATGGAGCTGCTCGAGGGCGAGACGCTGGGCGAGCGCTTGCGCAGGGTCCGCCGCTTCTCGGTGCCCGACGCCGTGCGGATCGCGCGCCAGGCAGCGGTGTCGCTGGGCGAGGCCCACGGCAAGGGCATCATCCATCGCGATCTGAAACCCGACAACCTGTTCTTGACGCGCGTTCCGGTGAAGAGCGGCGAACCGGAAGAGATCGTGAAGGTGCTCGATTTCGGCATCGCCAAGCTGGTGCGCGGCGACGACCAACACGTCGACCAGCTGGAAACCCAGGCCGGCACGGTGTTCGGCACGCCGCGCTACATGTCCCCCGAACAGGCCCAGGGCGCGCCGCTCGACGCGCGCACGGACGTGTACTCGCTGGGCGTGATCCTCTACCAGATGTTGGTCGGGCGCCCGCCGTTCGTGGACGACGACGCGGTGGTGGTGATGGCCAGCCACATCAAAGAAGACCCGCCCTGGTTCGGCCTGGTCGCGCCCGAGGCGCGCATTCACCCCGAGGTCGAAGCCGTGGTCCGTCGCGCGCTCAGCAAAGAGCCCGAGCGCCGCCAACAATCGGCAGACCAGCTGGTGGCCGAGCTCGACGCCGCGCTGGCCCAGACCGTGGGCGGCACCGGGCTGCATGCCACCAGCTGGGTCGGGCCTCCGGCGGGCCGGCGCACCGGCTCGCGCGCCGCGGTGGCCGTGGGCGGCGCGCTGGCTCTGCTGGTGATCGCGGCGGGCGCGTTCGTGCTGGTGCGACGGACCGCCGCCGAGCCGACCCTCGAGGCCGCGGCCTCGGCCCCGGCCACGGTGACGCCGTCGGCTCTGGTGGCGCCGCCGGCCGCGAGCGCGCCCAGCCCGGCCAGCGAAGCGGCTCCGAGCGCGAGCGCCGACGCGGGCGCCGCGCCGCGGGCGACCCGAAAGCCGCCACGGCGGGTTTACGGCGCCAATCCGGAGCTTCCGGCCCCGAAGACCGACGGCTACGGCAAGTTCGATTAGCGACGTAGAACCCGCGTTGCGGCTGCAAGATGCAGCGTGTTAGGGTGCCGCCGGCATGGACCCCCGCGAGATGGAGGCGCTGGTACAGCGCCTGGTCCACAATCCTCACGATCAGGAAGCCATCCGGTATGCGCACCACGCGGGCCAGAGCGACCCACGCTCGTACGCGATGCTGCTCGAGAAGGTCGGGACTGCCACGCAGGATCCGACGTTTGCATGCCACTGGCTGACCGAGGCCGCGCAGGTTTGGTCCGAGACCCTCTCCGACGCTCATCGCGCGGCCCGCGCGTTGATGATCGCCATCGACCGCGACCCGACCCAGCCGGCTCCGGCCGATCGGCTGGCCACGCTCTACCGCGAGAAGGGTGACAGCAAGGCGCTGGCCGCGCTGCTCGAGCGGCGGGCCAAGGCGCTGGCGCCGCTGGCCCAGCAAGATCCCGAGATGCGCGCCCACGTGGCGGGCATCCACGAAGAGCTGGGCCGGCTGTGGGCCGACCCCCCGCTGTCGCAGCCGAAGAAGGCGATCGAGAACTTCCGCCGGGCGCTCGACTACGATCCGTCCAGCCAATACTCGATCTATTCGGTGCGCGAGATGCTCAAGACGGCCCAGCAGTGGGCCGAGGCGATCCCGTACTTCTCGATGGAAATCGCCCTCACCGACGATCCCGATCGGCAGGTGGCGCTGTATCGGGACGAGGCCGAGGTGCGGAAGCTGGCCGGCGATCTGGGCGGCGCCACCGACGCGCTTCGCCATGCGCGCACGGTAGACGGCGGGCGTGACGCCGGGCTCAAGCAGCTCTTCGCCAGCATGGTGCTCGAGCGCAAGCAGGCCGGCGACCTGCCTCACCCCAGCGAGCTGGGCGAGGCCGCGCAGCTGTTCGTCGAGCTGGCCGAAGAATATCAGGGCGAGCACGGTCTTTCTTATTCGAGCTGCGCGCTCGATCTCGAGCCGGGTAACGACCGCGCGATCCAGCTGGCCATGTACTACGCCGGCCAGAGCGGGCGCGAAGCCTCGATCGCCGGCAAGGCCGCGGCCTACTTGAAGGCCAACCCGCAGGGCTCGATGGCGGGCGACGCGCGGGCGCTGGTGTCGCGCGCCATGCAGGCCGACGAGGGCGGCGGCGACGACTCGATGCTCGACGCACTGGCGCCTCCGGTCGACGCGCCGAACCCCGATCGCATCCGTGCGCTGCTCGACGTGGCCGACGCGCTGGTCCGCAAGACCAAGAAGAACGAGGCCGCCGGCAAATACAAAGAGGTGCTGGACCTGGACCCGGCGAATACCGACGCCCTGACGTTCATGGAGGGCTTCCTCCGTCAGACCCGGAAATACGCCGAGCTCCGCGACATCTTGCAGGCCGCGGCCAAGACCTCGGGCGTCGACAGCGACCTGCGCAAGGGTTGGCTGCGCGAGCTGGCTGGGCTGTGCGAGACGCAGCTCAGGGACCTGGATTCCGCCATCGCGGCGCTGAAGCAACTGGTCAGCCTGGACAAGAGCGACGAAGGGCCGAAGACCCAGCTCAAGCGCTTGCTGGAGCGCACCGGGCACTGGGACGACCTGGCCACCTTGCTCGAGCAAGAGGCCGAGCAGACCTCCGACGTGGAGACCCGCATCTCGATGGAGAAGGCGCTGGCCAAGCTCCACGAGCAGAAGCGAAAAGATCCGGTGGCCGCCGGCGAGGCGTGGGCGCGCGTGGCCAGCCTGGTGCCCGACGACGAGAGCGCCATCCACACCGCCATCAAGCTGTTCGAGAAGGGTGAGCGCTTCGATCTGGCCGCGCAGGTCATCAGCGACAACGTCGGCAGCGTCAGCGACGAGTCCGCCCTGGCGGGCCTGTTCAAGAAGCTGGGTGAGCTGCGCGAGGCCGCGGGTGAGCACTCGGCCGCCGGCGACGCCTTCGCGGAAGCCGCCGCCAAGGGCAACGACCCGGGCCTGTGGGAGTCGGCCGAGCGCTGCTTCGCCAAGGCCAGCGTGTGGGAGCAGGCCGCGATCGCGGTGGAGCGCCGGGCCGAACAGGCCCAGAAGCCCCGCGACCAGGCGGCGCTGCTCTCCAAGGCGGCCGAGTACCTGGCGCAGGCCGGCGACGACGCCACGGCCGTGCAGCGCCTCGAGCAGGCCACCGATCTGGATCCGCAGAACGACGCGCTGGCGCTGTTGCTCGAGAGCCGCTTCACCGAGAGCGAGCGCATCGGCGACCTGGCGGCGTTCCTCTTGCGGCGCGCCGAGAAGCTCACCGAGAAGCAGCAGCGTGTCAGCTTGCGCAAGCGCGCCGCCGAGATGCAGCGCGAGCAGCTGAGCGACATGGAGGCCGCGCGTGCCAGCCTGGTCTTGGTGCTCGGCGACAGCGACGACACCGAGTCGCTGTCGCTCTTGGCAGAAGACGCCGAAGCCCGAGGCGAGTGGGCCGACGCTACCGAATACCTGCACCGCCTGGCGCGGGCGGCCGGCGACGACGCCACGCGCATGGGCGTGATGCTGCGCGAGGCGCGGATCGTGGCCGAAGGCCTGGACGACTCGGAGGGCGCCATCGAGCGCTACGAGCGCGTGCTGCGCGATCACGACCCGAAGAACGTCGAGGCGCTGGAGGCGGTCGAGGCCCTCCACGAGAAGCGCGGCGATCCCCGGGGGCGGGCCGACGCGCTCGAGCGCCTGCTGGGCGTGCTGAGCGACCCGCAGCACAAGCTCGAGGTCGCGCAGAAGCTGGCGTCGCTGTACGAGGGCGAGCTGGACGATCCGCGGGCGGCGGTCCGCGTGCTCGACATCGTGCGCGAGCTGGACGAAGAGGACTACGACGCCGTTCAGCGGCTGGCCACGCTGTGCGAGCGGCTGGAAGACTGGGTTCGGCTCGCCGATCTGATGCGGATCTTGGTCGAGGTCGAAGGCGACGAAGACGAGGTCAGCAAGATGACCCGTCGCCTGGCCGAGGTGCTGGAAGAGAAGGTCGGGCGCGGCGACGAGGCGCTGGCCGCGCTGATGGCCGTCGCCGATCAGGGCGACCAGCCGTGCCGCGACCAGTACGTCGAGCTGGGCGATCGCCTGGGCTGGAAGGGCATCGTCGCCACCAAGCTGGTCGAGTGGTACGCCGAGGCGCCGGTCGGGGCCGAGCGGAACGAAGCCCTGCGCGGGGCGTTCTCGCGCTTCGTCGAGGTGGGTCGCGAGTCGGACGCGGCGCAGGTCGGCCAAGAGCTGATCCGCACCCGCGGGGCCGAACCGAGCATTGCCAAGCACCTGGAAGACATCGCGGTCATGCTGAAGGACCTCGAGGCGCTGGGCGCCGCCCACGACCTGCTGGTGCAAGATCTGACCGGCTCGAGTCGGGCCGAAGAGATGGTGCGCCAGGCCGAGGTGCTGGTGGCCGCCGGCGTCGACCCGCAAGAGGCCATCGTGCACGGTGAGCAGGCGCTGTCGAGCGTGGCGCCGGCCGATGTCGAGCTGTTGCTCGAGCGTTTGGGCAAGCTGGCCGTGGCGCCCGGTCACGTCATCGATCTCTACGAACGGCAGATCGTGCGCTGCAAGGCGCCGGCCGATCGCCTGACCGCGCTGGCGCGTGCGGCCGAGGTGGCCGCCGATCACGAAGCGCTGGATCGCGCCCGCGGCTTCTTCGACCTGTCGCTGGGGGCCGGCGTGCAAGAAGACACGCTTGCCGCGCTGGAAGAGGTGTCCCGCAACGCCGATCAACGTCGGGGCGACACCCGCCTCACCGCCATCTTGGCCGATGCGCTGGCCGCCGGCGGGCAAGGCTCGCGCGACGGCGGGCGCACGCGCAGCGCGCTCTTGCGCCGCGCAGCCGATCTGGCCTTCCGCGATCTGGGCGACATCGACAAGGCCTTCAAGTGGGTGGGCGACGCCATCGTGACCCACGTGGACGACGCCGGGCTCGACGCGCTGGACGCGCTGTCGACCGAGGTGGGGGACATGCGCCGCTCGGAAGTCGTGCTCTCGCGCGCGCTGGAAGAGGTCTTCGACGGCCCGCTGGTGCGCAAGCTGCTGGCGCGCCGCGCCGATCTGCGCCGGGGCCAGCTGGCCGATCCCACCGGTGCCGCTTCGGATCTGAAGCGCCTGCACGACCTGTCCCCCTCGGACACCGCGGTGACCGATCAGCTGCTGGCGCTCTACACCGAGCTCGAAGACTACAAGGGCATGGTGCAGCTCTACGAAGACATGATCCTGCGCGGCAAGGACCCCGCCTCGCGCGCCGAGCTGGCGCGGAAGGTGGCGCGGCTGTGGGAGGAGAAGCTCGAGGACTATCGCGAGGCGGCCGACGCCTGGCGGCGCGTGTTGCGCATGAAGAGCGGCGACCCCGAGGGCACCGAGGGCCTCGAGCGCGCCAAGGCCGGCATGATCAGCAAGCCGAGCAAGCCGCCGTCCCCGCCCAAGGCGGCCTCCGAAGCGCCGCCCGCCCCCGCACCCGGCGCGCCTCCGCCGCCGGCCAGCGCCGATCTGCTGCCGTCGTTCCCGCTCAAGAGCTCGCCCGAGCTTCAGCTGGTGACGCAGCCCAACGCCAGCGAGTCCTTCGGGGCGGCCATGGCCACCGAGCCCGACGCCGACGAAGATCCGACCCAGCCGCCCATGCCCGGGGCGTTCTCACCCACGCCGGCCAAGCCGCAGCGTCCCGATCTGACCTTCCCGGGTGACGACGAGATCACGGTCACCGGTTCGATCTCGGGGGTGGTCGAGGTCGACGACACCACCGATCGCACGGCGGCCCCCGAAGGCTTCGCGGCGCCTCCGCCGCCGGCCCAGGCCGCGCCGCCGCCGCCGCCGCCGCCCCCGCCCGCGCCGCCGGACTTCAGCTACGACGACGACGAGCAGACGCAGCACGGCCAGCCGCTCGAGAGCACCGCCGAGGCCGTGGGGGAAGACGAGCTGATCGTCGACGACGAAGAGCTGCTCGACGAAGAGCCGAAGCGCTAGCAGAGCGCGGTCAGTCGGCGAACAGCGCGAGCGCGCCGTCGGCCACCCGGGCCGGCGCGCCCAGCACCAGCGGGACATTGTGCCTGCCGTGACCGGCGGGTACGCCGGCGACCACCGGCACGCCCAGGTCGGCCAGCCGCGTGCGCACCGCGACCTCGGCCGGCACGCCGTGGGGCCCGGCAGGGCAGTCGGTGAGCTCGCCCACCGCGACGGCCGCCACCCGGTCGAGGGCGCCGCCGACCCACAGCGCGCTCAGCATTCGGTCCAGGCGGTAGGCGCTCTCGGTCACGTCTTCGATGAACAACACCGCGCCGTCGGGGATGAACAACCGACCGGCGGCGGCCAGCGTGAAGAGCACCGTCAGGTTGCCCCCGAAGAGGGGCCCCGACGCGCTGCCGGGGTGCCAGGTCTCGAGCCCGGTGAAGCGTCGCGGCCGGGTGGGGTGCTCGAGCACGTCGATCAGCGCCGCGCGGGCGTGTGCGTCGCCCCGGCCGAGCCCGGCGCAGTTGTGGGCGTGAATCGAGGCAAGGCCCAGTCGAGCGCACTCCACGTGCAACGCGGTGACGTCCGAAAACCCCACCACCCACTTGGGCTGGTCGACCAGCGGCCTCAGCTCGGCGGCGTGCACGATCCGCGTCAGACCGTAGCCGCCCCGCGCCGCCACCAGGGCGCGGACCTCTGGCGCCGACGCGGCGGCCTCGAGCTCGCCCCGCCGGCGGCCGTCCGACCCAGCCAAGAAGCCGGTGCGCTGGAACATCGACCAGTCGAAGCGCACACGATAGCGCTGCCCCAGAAACCCGGCGCCCACCAGGCACAGCGTGCGGTCGAAGGGCCCCGAGGGCGCGATCACTCGCACGCCGTCGCCGGGCCGGAGGGCAGGGGGAAGATGCACGCGGCGCCATGGTGCCCCGAGCCCGAACCCGAGGCCAACTGGTGTAGAGTCACGCCGATGCCCGCGCGTGCCGCCCTCGCCCGCATCGGCGATGTTGCCGCCGACGACGTGCTCCCCCTGGTGGGGAGGCTGTGGGGGGGCGCTCGCCGTTCGGTCGACGAGCTGGCGGTCCGCCTTCTGGGCTCGGACTTCGAGGAGCGCGCTCGGCTCTTGCAGGCGCGCTACGCCGAGGCCGGCGGGGACCCGTTCGGGCTCGATCTCGAGACGGCGAAGTACGCGATCATGACCTGCGCGTTCTTCCACCGCCTGTGGTTTCGCGCCGAGGTGCGGGGGCTCGAGAACGTGCCCGCGGGCCGCGTGCTGCTGATCGCCAATCACTCGGGGCAGATCCCCATCGACGGCGCGATGATCGGCACATCGCTGTTTCTGGACCACGAGCCCCCCCGGGTGATCCGCGCCATGGTCGAGAAGTGGTCGCAGACGCTGCCCTTCGTCTCGACGTTCTTCAGCCGCGTGGGCCAGGTGGTGGGGGTGCCCGAGAACGCGCGCCGCCTGCTCGAGATGGGCGAGGCCCTGCTGGTGTTCCCCGAGGGTACCCGCGGGATCAGCAAGCCCTTCAGCCGGCGCTACCAGCTTCAGGAATTCGGCAACGGCTTCATGCGTCTTGCCATCGAGACCGGGACGCCCATCGTGCCCGTGGCCGTGGTGGGCGCCGAAGAGCAATACGTGAATCTGGGGAACCTGAAGTGGGCGGCGCGCGCGCTGCGCATGCCGGTCTTTCCGGTGATCCCCCAGGTGTTCGTGCCGTTCGGGCAGATGCCGCTACCCACCAAGTACTTCATTCACTTCGGCGAGCCGCTGCACATCCAGGGCGACGCGGACGAAGACGACGCGGTGATGGAAGAGAAGGTGCACCTGGTCAAGCAGACCATCCAGAGCATGATCAACCGCGGCCTGAAACAGCGCACGAGCTTGTTCTTCTGATGGCCAAGCGCCCGACCCCCAAGAAGCCCACCCCCGCCCGCCGTGCAGCCGACGGCGCGGCCGCCGCTCGCATCGAGGGCGGCGCGGTGGTGGTCACGGGGATCTGCGGCCGCCTGGGGCGGCGCCTGGCGCGCCAGCTGCACCGCGAGCGCACCGTGATCGGCCTCGACCGCCGCGAGTTCGTCGGCAAACCCAAGGACATCGAACATCACTCCATCGACGTGCGCCGCAAGAAGGCGCGCGAGCTGTTCCGCCGCCCCGACATCGGCGCGCTGGTCCACCTGGGCGTGATGCACGACCCCCGGCTGGGCGCCGAAGAGCACCACACCTGGAACGTGATCGCGTTCCAGAAGCTGCTCGAATACGTCGAGCGCTATCAGATCCCCAAGCTGGTGCTGCTCTCGAGCGCCAACGTGTACGGCCCGCGGCCCGACAACCCGCAGTTCATCAGCGAAGACGCGCCCCTCTTGGGCGCGAATCGTTTCAGCGACATCCGCGACCTGATCGAGCTCGACATGCTCGCGCAGTCTTTCTTCTGGCGGAACCCCGGCACCGAGACGGTGATTTTGCGCCCAGCGCACATCTTGGGCACGGTGCAGAACGCCCCCAGCAACTATCTGCGACTGAAGGTCGTGCCCACGCTGCTCGGCTTCGATCCGATGATGCAGGTGGTCCATCAAGACGACGTGGTGCGCGCCGTGCGCCTGGCGCTGAGGCCCGGCGTGCGCGGCATCTTCAACATCGCGGGGCCGCCGCCGGTGGCCCTCTCGCGGGCAGTCAAGCTCTTGGGTCGCCCCACGCTGCCGATCCCCCACGCCATGGCGCGGGCCGGGGTCGAGCGTTTGTGGCGCTGGCACATGACCAGCTTCCCGGCGCCCGAGCTCGACTTCATCCGCTACGTGTGCATGGTCGACGATCGGCGCGCGCGCGCGGTGCTGGGTTATGGTCCGAAGTTCGACCTGGGCTCGACGCTCCGGGCCGTGGACGAGGAGCGTTGGGTGTGAACATGTTTCTGCTGCGTGTGCTCACGATCGCCGGCCTGTGCTGGCCGCTGGCCTGCTCGGGGCGAAAGTCCGAACCGCCGCCGCCGGCATCGAGCGCGGTGGTGCCGCAGGCCGCGCCGAACGCCCGGGGCACCATGGCCGCGGGCAAGGCGCCGGTGCCCGGCCTTTCCGCGCCGCGCCCGGCGGACGACGAAGGGGACCCCAGCGCGGAGGATCCCGAGCCGGCAGACCCGTCGTCTCCCGCCTCGCCCGCGGACTCGGGGGTGACGCTGTGACGGCGCGTGTCGTGGTGGCCCTGCTCGCGGCGCTGGTCGCACTGGCGTGCTCGTCCCGGCGACAGCGGCCACCGGGCCCGCCGCCGGAGTACGAGCGCCCGCGGGTGACCCCGTGGGATTCGGGCGCGCCGGTCGACCCCCTGGACACCGTGAAGGGCGAAGAGGTCACCGACGACGAGCCGGCGCCGCCGGCGACCGACGCCGGGGCTTCCGACGCTGCGCCCACGGATGGGGGCTAGCCGACTTGCGGTGCCGCGACACGCCATCGAGACCGGAAAGCGTGACGCTGAGAGGACGTCTCGCGACCGCGCCGCTCCACAGGCATCTGGCGCCGGCCCCGCCGGTTGGTTCCTTGGGTTTCGGTCTCAGCTGCCGGTCGTGATCTGGTCTTCCAAGACTCGCGCAAGTCGAGCGTAGTGGCAGACCGCCTGCTCGTGGTCTAGGCTGAGCCGCGTTGAACGTTCGACAGCGTGCACTCGAGGCCAAGGCGGCGGCTCGCATCCTGGCGCGCCAGAGCCGGGCCCGGAAGGACGCGGCGCTGGGCGCCATCGCCGACGCCCTGCTGGCCGAGCGCGCAGGGATCGAGGCCGCCAATGACGAGGACGTGCGGCGCGCGCGCGCGAGCGGGCTGTCGTCAGCCCTGGTCGAGCGGCTGGTGCTGAGCGGGGAGCGGATCGCGGCGCTGGCGCGGTCCGTGCTCCACGTGGCCGGGCTGCCCGATCCGGTCGGCAGCCGCGGCCCGATGCAGCGGACCGCGGCCGGGCTCTCGATCGGCAAGCAGCGGCTGCCTCTCGGTCTGGTGGCCATCATCTACGAGTCGCGGCCCAACGTGACGGTGGACGCCGCGGCGCTCACCCTGAAGAGCGGCAACGCCGTGCTCTTGCGCGGCGGCAAAGAGGCCGCCAGCACCAACCGGGTGCTGGTCGACATCATGCGTCGCGCGCTCCTCGACCGGGATCTGCCCGAGGCCGCGATCAGCTTCATTCCGGCGGGCGACCGGGAAGAGATCCGGGAGCTCTGCGGCCTGACCGAACTGGTCGATCTCGCCATTCCCCGCGGCGGCGAGGGTCTGATCCGCTTCGTGAGCGAGGTGGCTCGGGTGCCGGTGATCAAGCACTACAAGGGCGTCTGCCACCTCTACCTGGACGAGAGCGCCGAGCTCGACATGGCGCTCGGCCTCACCCTGAACGGCAAGGTGCAGCGCCCGGGGGTGTGCAACGCCCTCGAGTGCCTGCTGGTCCACCACCAGGCTGCGCCCCGCCTCTTGCCCGAGATCGCGCGGGCGCTCTTGGCAGAGGGCGTCGAGCTGCGCGCGTGCGAGCGCGCGCGGGCGCTGGTGCCCGCCGCCCGGGCCGCCACCGCCGACGACTTCGGGGCCGAGTTTCTCGACAAGATCCTGGCCATGCGTGTGGTCGACGACCTCGACGCGGCGCTGCTCCACGTCGAGCGCTATGGGTCGAACCACACCGAGGCCATCTGTACCAACCAGCTCGATCACGCCGAGCGCTGGCTGGCCGAGGTGGACGCCAGCTGCGTGGTGGTCAACGCATCGACCCGCTTCAACGACGGCGGCGAGCTGGGGCTGGGCGCCGAGATGGGGATTTCGACCTCGAAGCTTCACGCCTATGGCCCGATGGGGCTCGAAAGTTTGACGACCGAGAAGTGGATCGTGCTCGGACAAGGACAGGTTCGCAGTTGAGCGCCAAAAAGACCCCGACCAAGAAGAAGCCCCCCCGAACGGCCAAACCCGCTCCGCGCGCCCGCGCCCCCGTACCCCGGCCCGAGCGCGAGAAGGCCGGCGGCAAGGCGGCAAAGCCCGCCCGCGCGCCCAGCATGCCGCCACCGGCGCCGTCCGAAGGCGCGCGCAAGGTGGCGCTGCTCGCCGCCCAGGCCGGGCTCGACAAGAAGGCGGCCGGCGTCGAGATCATCGACGTGACCGGCAAGGTCGACTACGCCGACTTCTTGGTGCTGATGACCGGGCACAGCGATCGGCACGTGGCGGCCATCGCCGGCGGGGTGGACCAGATGCTGGGCGACAGCGGCTTCCCGGCCATCAGCGTCGAGGGGCTGCCCGCGGCGCGCTGGGTGCTGATCGACTTCGTCGACGTGGTGGTCCACGTGTTCGAAGAGAGCGCCCGCAGCTTGTACGACCTCGACGGGCTGTGGCTCGACGCGCGCCGGGTCCCGATGTCGTGAAGCTGGCGGTCGTCGCGGTCGGCAAGCTGAAAGAACCGGCCTTCCGCGCCCTCTGCGACGACTATCTGGGTCGCATCCGGCGCTGGGTGCGGGTGGACGAGGTCGAGGTGCGCGACGACGCGGCCCTGGCGCGCGCGCTGCCCGCGGACCACTGGGTGGTGGCCCTCGAGGTCGACGGCGAGCGCCTGACCAGCGAGGCCTTCTCCAAGAAGCTCGAGCACTGGGGCGCTCAGGGCAAGGGCAACGTGGCGTTCTTGATCGGCGGGGCCGAGGGGATCCCCGCCGAGCTCTCGCGAAGAGCCGGCATGCGGCTCAGCCTGTCGAGCATGACCTTGCCGCACCGGCTCGCGCGCGTGGTGCTGCTCGAGCAGATCTACCGCGGGCTCAGCATCGCCAAGGGCGAGCCCTATGCCCGCGAAGGCTAGGCTCGCCCGCGGCCGACCGGGGCTCACTGTGCGTCGATGCGCTTCAGCTGGCCGCCGCTCATCACGTAGAGCTCGCCGTTCTGATCTTCACCGAACGACGAGAGGTTGCCCTGGGTGATGTTCAGCGCGGTGTTGTTCTGCGCCACGCCGCCCACCACGCGCAGGCCCCACATCGTTCCGGTGCAGTAGTCGCCGTACAGGTACCAGCCCTTCAGGCACGGGATGGCGTTGCCGCGGTAGACGTACCCGCCGGTGATCGAGCAGCCGGCAGAGTGCGAATACTCGTGCACTGGCTTGACCAGCCCGGTCTGGTTGCAGGTGGAGCTGCCGTAGCAGTGGTTGCCTTCCATGATGCTCCAGCCGTAGTTCTTCTTGCCGCTGCCCTTCGGCTCGAAGTCGATCTCTTCCCAGGCGTTCTGGCCCACGTCGGCGATGTAGAGGTCGCCGGCGGTGCGATCGAAGCTGAAGCGCCAGGGGTTGCGCAGGCCCCAGTCCCAGATCAGACCCTGCTGGTTGCCGGGCACCGACTGGGTCGGGTTGTCCGGGTTCAGGCGCAGGATCTTGCCCAGGTTGGTGCTCAGATCTTGCCCCGCCTTGAAGGGGTCGCCGCCGCCGCCGCCATCCCCGATGCCGGCGTAGAGGTAGCCGTCGGGCCCGAAGGCGAGCATGCCACCGTTGTGGTTGCCGTTCACCGAGTGGCCGATCTGCACCAGCTTCTGCACCTGCGCCGTGGCCGCCACGTCCGGGTTGCCGGTCGAGACCTTGTACTCGGCGATCACGATGTCGCCCGTCGGGCTCGCACTCTGGGTGTAATACACGAAGAAGCGCCCGTTCGTGGCGTACTGCGGGTGGAATGCCAGGCCCAGCAGGCCGCGCTCGCCCCCCGAAGATACCGAGCTGGTGATATCGAGGAACGGAGTGGTCACCAGAGTGCCGCTCTTGATGATGCGGATCACGCCCGACTGACGCACCACGAACAGCCGGGCCGTGTCGCCCGGGGGCGACGTCATGAACACCGCCGAGCCGCCGATGCTGGCGCCGACGTTGGTCAGCTTCAGCGCCGGCGGCGTGTTGCCACAGGTCGAGCCGCCAGTGCCGCCGGTGCCTCCGGTCGCCCCGCCGGTGCCTCCGGTTGCCCCGCCGGTGCCTCCGGTCGCCCCGCCGGTGCCTCCGGTTGCCCCGCCGGTTCCGCCCGTTGCCCCGCCGGTGCCTCCGGTCGCCCCGCCGGTGCCTCCGGTCGCGCCGCCGGTTCCGCCCGTTGCGCCGCCGCTGCCCGCGGTGCCGCCGCCGCTGCCTGCGGTGCCCCCGCCGCTGGTGCTTCCGCCGGTTCCGCCCTTGCCGCCGGTTCCGCCCTTGCCGCCGGTGGCGCTGCCGCCGGTTCCGCTGCTGCCCCCGCCGTCACCGTCGCTGCCACACGCGACGAAAGCGGCCAAAGTGATTGCAGAGACTGCGACGAAGCGAAGCGAAGTGCTCATGAAGGACCTCCTCGGAAGGCCCTGAGTATGACTTCTCGGCTTGGCTCGCTCAACCGCTATCTGCCGGTCCGCTGCTGGCCTTCTTCGCCCGGCTGCGATCCACCAGCCAGGCAATGCCGATGCTGAGCGCGTACAGCAGCACCAACGGGATGGCGAGCAGGAACTGGCTGGTGACGTCGGGCGGGGTGATCACTGCGGCGATGACGAACGCCACCACGATGAAGTAGCGGAAGAACTTGATCAGGTGCTGGTGCGTGACCACCCCCGCGATGCTCAAGAAGAAGATCAGCACGGGGAGCTCGAACACCGCGCCGAACGCGATCAGCATCCGCGCGACGAACTCGATGTAGTCGCCGATCATCACCGTGGGCTTCACCTCGAAGCCCTCGACACCCACTGGCCCGCTGAAGCCGAGCAGGTACTGGAACGCCACGGGGAACGCGACCTTCCACCCGAAGTAACCGCCCGCGGCGAAGAGCAGACACGAGCTGAGCACGAACGGCAGCCCCAGGCGTTTCTCCCGCGAATACAGCCCGGGCGCGACGAACGACCAGAGCTGATACAGGGTGATCGGCAACGACATCACCAGCCCGCCGATGATCGCGATCTTGACGTACGCGACGAACAGCGACGCCGGGGCGGGGAAGTGCAGCGCGGCGTGCCCGCCGAGCTTGCCCTCGTTCCATGCCGCGATGAACGGTTGGGTCATCCAGATGAGCAGCTTCTCGCGGTAGATCCAGCAGACCACCACGCCCACGAAGAAGCCGAGCAGCGCTCGCACCAGGCGAGAGCGCAGCTCTTCCAGGTGCTCCCAGAAGGTCATGGTGTGCGCTTCGGGATCGTCGCTCATGGGGGGCTCGGCGCTTCGGGCTCGTCCCACAGATCGTCGGCCAGCGCGCCGCCGGCATCGACACCCTCGAGCGGATATTCCCGGGTCCGGTCCAGCTCCACCGCGCTCTCGTAGGGGTCGTACGCGGGCGCGGGCTCGTTCGGGTGGGTGCGGGCGTAGGTCAGCGCGGCCAGATCGCCGCGGATCAGGTTGCGGAGCTCGCTGATGCCACCGTCGATGCCCTCTTGCCTGAGCAGCTCGTCGATCCCGGTCTGGGCTCGGACCTGGGTGGTCATCAGGCGGATCTTGCGGATCCACTCGCCCAGCGATCGGAGCATCGCGGGCAGCTTCTGTGGGCCGACCACGATCAACGCGACCACCGCGATCAGGGCCACTTCGGACAGCGAGACGCCGAACACTCGCGGCGAACGCTACTGTATGGCCTCGGCTCGGGCAACGGGGGTGACCGCGGTCGCGGATTGGCACTATCGTGGGCGCCGGTGGTGCGATCGGGCGCGTGTGGGCTGGTGATCGCCGCGCTGTGCGTGGCGGGTGGGGCCGTGGCCTCGCCTGCCGAGCAGTTCGGCTTCGGCGCGCGCAGCCAGGCCATGGCCGGAGTCGGCACCGCCGTGGGGCGGGGCGTGGACACCACCTATGCCAACCCGGCGCTGCTCAGCCGCGAGCCGCGGAGCGAGTTCACCTTCGGCTGGCAGAGCACCCGCTTCGTGCTGCACGCCGACGGCGCGAACGCGCCGGGTGAGCTGAGTGAAGAGAGCCTGCACGGGACGACCATCGGGGTGGTGGTGCCGGTGCCCTTTGGCGGCTTCTTGGAAGATCGCGTGGTGCTGGGCCTGGGCGTGTTCACGCCCAGCACCACCCTGGCGCGCGCGCGCCTGCTCTACCCCGAGCGGGCACAGTTCCCGGTGATCACCGATCGGGCGCACACCCTGAACTTCGCAGCGGGCGCCGGGGTGGACCTGGGCTACGGGATTCGAGTCGGCGCCGGCGCGCTGGCGCTGGCAGAGCTGGTGGGCACGGTGGTGGTGCGCACCGACACCACCGGGCGCGTCGGGACCGCGGTCGACGATCAGCTGATCACGACCTACGCGCCGGTCGTCGGGGCAAGCTGGGACTTCGCCGAAGACACCACCGCTGGGCTGGTGTTCCGCGGTGCGCTGCGCGGGGACTTCGACGTGCTCGTTCAGGTCAACGACCTGGGGAGCTTGACCGTGCCGGATCTGAACATCACGGGCGTCGCGCAGTACGATCCGGCGCAGATCCAGGCCGAGGTCGGCCGGCGCTTCGGCGCGTGGACGCTGGCGCTGGGCGCGACCTACAAGCGTTGGGGTGCGTTCGACGGTTGGCAGAGCCCGACCGTGCGCTGCCCGGCAAGCCAGCCCGACTGCCAGGCGCTGGTGCCCGAGCCGGTCGAGTTCCACGACACGGTGGTGCCCCGCGTCGCGGCCGCCTACGCCTTCGAGCTCAGCGCCGACGCTCGGGGCGAGCTGCGCTTCGGCTACTTCTGGGAGCCCACCCCGGTGGGCGAGCAGACGGGCGCCGCCAACTACTTCGACAACGATCGTCACGCGCTCGGCGTGGGCTATGGCGTCGAGCTGGCCGAGCCGCTGCCGCCGATCCGGGTCGACCTGGTGTACCAGCATCAGTTCCTGGCGCCGCGGACCCACCAGAAGAACGACAGCGTGGCGAGCGACAACCCCGGCGCGCCGTCGGTCGACACCGGCGGGCACGTGATGAGCACCGGCGTGGCGCTGGGGGTGAAGTTCTGATGGCACGCCGCGCCTGGCTTGCCGTGGCCGCGCTGCTGTGGGCACTGCCCGCGGCGGCCAGCCCCGCCGACACCTTCGGCCTGGGCGCGCGCTCGGCCGCCATGGGCAGCGCGGTCTCGGCAGACGTGCGCGATTTCTCGGCGAACTACTACAACCCGTCGGGGCTGGCGCTGGCGCGGGGGCTCGATCTCACCGCGGGCTACAGCTACGCGGCGCACGCCCTCGAGATGAACGACAAGGACAGTCGGGTCGATCCGGTGCGGGGCATCGTGGGCGGCATCGTGGCGCCGGGCAGCATCGGCTTTCTGCCCTTCGCCTTCGGCATCGCCACCTTCTTGCCCGACGACCGGCTGTCGCGCGCCCGCGCCTCGCGCCAAGAAGATCCGCGCTGGGTGCTGTACGACAACCGCACGCAGCTGATCTTCATCTCGGCGAACATCGCCATTCGCCCCTTCGAGTGGCTGAGCGTGGGCGGCGGCATGACCTATCTGGCAGCCACCCGCGGGTCGTTCGGCATCAGCGGGACCGCGGTCTTGGCTTCCGAGTACGACTCGCAGCTGCGGCACGAGGTCGACGCCGATCTCACCACCCAGCGCTATCCCGAGTTCGGGGTCACCGTGCGGCCCCACGATCGGTTGGACCTCGCGGCGGTGTACCGACACCAGGCGGCCATCGAGCTCGACATCGACGCCGAGCTCGCGGGCACGGTCGATGCTTCGTTGGCCAAGGTTCCGGCGCGCTACGCCCTCGAGTCTCACACCGTGAACGCCTTCATTCCCCGACAGGTGGTGATCGGCGAGAGCTATCGTCCGGTCGATGAGCTGTCGATCAACCTCGATTTGAAGTGGGTACAGTGGTCGGCCTTCAAGAGCCCGGTCAGCCGATCGAGCACCACCCTCGAGGTCGACGTGCCCCCTGGCCTGATCGAGCTGCCGCCGAACCCCAAGCCCACCCGCGTCGAAGATCCGGGGTTCTCCGACCGGATCGTGCCCGAGTTGGGCATCGAGTACCGCCTCGCGGTGACGCCGGATCTGACCGTGCCGCTCCGGGCCGGCTACATCTACGAGCACTCTCCCGTTCCACCGCAGACCGGGCTCACCAACTACGTCGACACCGATCGGCACGTGCTGTCGGTGGGCAGCGGGGTGGTGCTACGCGAGGTCGGCGCCGTGCTCCCCGGCAACGTGCGCTTCGACACCTACGCGCAGCTGTCGATCTTGCCCACCCGGATCACGCTCAAAGACAGCCCCGCCGATTACGTCGGGGACTACCGCGCGCGCGGGACGATCCTCAACGTCGGCGCTTCCGTCTCAGTGGGGTTCGAATGAGGTTTCGAGCATCGTGTGCCCTGGCCTCGGTTTGGATGCTGTCGTGCGGCACGCTGGCGACCGAAGCCGGTGACACCGGAGCCGAGCGCCCCAACGCCCTCGCCGGGCCGTTCCGCCTGCTCGGCAAGGACGAAATCGACGCGCCCGGCGCGCCGTATGTCCTCGACAAGCAGTTCTGGCGGTTCCGCCAGCCCACGGTGCTGGCGGACGAGCCCGGCGTGGTGCTCGGCGCCACTCACCTGTACGCCGTCGCGACCGACACCGGCGTGAGCGGGCTCTTTCGCTTCGTCGCGCCGGACGGGCGGACGTTCTCTCCGAAGCCCGACCCCGCGGCGCCCGTGATCGCCCTCGAAGACGCCGACGCGCCCGAGGTGGCCCGCGTGGGCGACGCGATCTGGCTGTTCTATTCCACGCCGGCCGGCATCTTCCTCGCACGCTCGAGCGACGGGGCAGTGTTCGAGCTGCCGACCGCCCCGGTGCTGGGCCCGGGTGGCGGCGGCTGGGAGGGCGGAAAGCCGCCGCGGGCGCCGGCCCACGTTCAGATCGCGCCCGACGACCATCGGCTACTGTACGAGGTGAACGGTCGGATCGGCGAGGCTCGGTCGAGCAACGGGGAAGCGTGGACGCGGGTCGGAGACGGCCCGCTGCTCGAGCCGGGCGACGACGTCGACGGTGAACCGGCCTTCGACGGGTTCGAGGTGGGCGATCCCGAGGTGCTCCAGGCCCGGAGCCCCGAGGGTCGCTGGGTCACGCGCGTGTACTACACGGGGCGAGCCGCCGACGGTTCCACGGGCATCGGGCTCGCCGCGCGCTTCGGCGACGAGGGCCCGCTCGAGCGCGCGACCTCCCCGGCGTTCACCGGGCCCCGCGGGCCCAGAGCGCCCGCGGTGGTGCCACAGGGGGCGTTCACGCTGCTGTTTCTGGAGCAACGGGCCGGGACCAAAGAAGACTGGCCGGCGATCGCCGCGGGGATCGCGCCGGCCACCCGGCGGATCCCGGTTCCGTGACCCGAGGATCGAGAAATCCTCTAAGCTGCCGCCGTGATCATCGCGCTGTTCATCGCCATCATCCTGGTCTCGGTGTGCGTGTTCTTCTATGGCCTCGCCATCAAGGGGGTCGACCGCTACGAGCCCGAGCCCTGGTGGCTGCTCGTGCTCTGCTTCTTCTGGGGGGCGCTGGGCGCGACGTTCTTCTCGCTGATCTTCAACACCATCGGCGGCACCGTGGTGATGGAGGCCATGGGCCCGTCACAGGCCGCTCAAGGGCTCACTGCGTCGTTCATCGCGCCGCCGGTGGAAGAGTCGTTCAAGGGCGTGTTCCTGCTGGTGGTCTGGGCCGCATCGGCGCTGTGGCTCAAAGAGGTCGATGGCGCCCTCGACGGCGCGATCTATGGCGGCGTCATCGGCCTGGGCTTCACCCTGACCGAAGACGTGCTCTACATCATGCGCGGCACCGCGCAGGGCGGCCTCGCGGCGTTCACCATCATCTTCTTCCTGCGGACCATCCTGGGCGGGCTCGGTCACGCGACCTTCACCGCCATGACCGGCGTGGGCGTGGGCGTCGCGGCCGAGTCGCGCAGCATCTTGGTGAAGGTGATCGCGCCCATCGGCGGCTGGACGGCGGCGGTGGGCCTGCACTTTCTGCACAACTTCCTGGTCAGCTTCTTCGGCGGCGCCGGCGTGCTGCTCAAGCTGGCGGTGTTCTTCACCTTCGACATCCTGTTCTTCGTGCTGCTCTACATCCTGGCCTTCCGCGACCGCGCGATCGTGGTCCGGAACCTGGTGGACGAGGTCGGGGTGATGCTCCACCCCAAAGAGTTCCGCACCTCGACCAGCGCGGGGCAGCTGATCCCGCTCTGGAACGTGCTCACGCTGAAGGACAGCCCCACCGGCTACATGTCGGCGCGCAAGAAGCAGCTCGCGCTCTCGGAGCTCGCCTTCCTCAAGCACCGTCGCCGCCGCGGCGAAACGGGCACATCGCTCGATCGGCGCGAGCAAGAGCTGCGCGGCCAGATCCAGCAGGCGAACGCCCAGGGCGTGTTCATCGGGAAGCGGTGACGCTGCCGCTGGCGCTCTGCTACGCTCGCTCATCGCGCTCGCGGGAGAGCGCCAATTCGCCAGGCAGCCGCTCGTGTCACGAATGGCCAGCAAGTCAGCCGGGCCGAGCCTTCGGCCCAGTGCGAGGTGGACTGTCATCGGTGTGTTGAGGCGATCGGCCATGGCGCTCTGGCGCCACCCCGTTCGTGCCGTCGTGATCCTGGGTGCCGTTCCGACTCTGTGGGGGCTGCCGGAAACGCTCCTCGAGAACCATCCGGCGGTGGCGCCGCTTGGGTCCGCGCTGGTCTTTCGCGCTGCTGTTGTGGCCTGGAATTCCCTCCTCTGGGGTGGGACCACCATTGCGTCCATCGAGCTCGCGGTCGGCGGCAAACCGACGATGGGAGCGCTGGTCCGGGGGATTCGCTACTGGCCCGCGATCTTCCCGGCACTGCTCGTCCAGCTCGTACCGTTGCAGCTCCTGGCGCGCACGACGGACGCATCTCCGGCGCTCGCGCTCGCGCTTGGGATCCCGGCGTTGCTGGTGGTGCTGATCCGCGGGGTCGCGTGGACCCCGCTGATCGTCGACAGGCGGCTCGGGTGGATTCAGGCCTTCGGCGCAAGTTGGAAGGCGACACGCGGCTCGGGCCTGCGCATTTGCGGGTTCTTGACGCTGCTCAGCGCGCTCGCGATTGCGGCCGGTTCGCTGGCGTTCGGACGACCGCTTGCCGCGCATGCCGTCGGCCTCGTCACTGGGCCGGCCTTCTCCGTGGGCGTCGCTGAAGTCTACCTGGCGCTTTTCGCTGGTCGGGCGAACGAATCCGGCGAGCTGGCACTCTCCGAGACCATGACGCCGGCCCCGTCTGCGGAGGAGCTGCCGACCCACGGCTCCGGCTGGACGCGCGAAGCCAACGCTGACTCCCGTCGCCACTGAACGACGCAGCCGTGTCGTCACGCCGCCACGAAGGGGGGCTCAGTCGACACAACTCTGATCGCCGAGAAGCTTGCAGAGCGCCTTCAACATCCGCCGCTCCGAGTCGGACGCGCCGCCGTCGAGGACCCGCGCCTTCAGTATCTCCTTGGCGCGTGTTTGACTGGCCCGATCTCCTTGCGCAGCCAGTGCCTGAGCGCCGCCACCGGCTGCGCCGGCCGCGGTCGGTGGCGGCGTGCTTGCCGAGCCGGCTCCGCGCCGCGACTCTGCGGATGGCTCCACGACGCGCTTCTCGGGCGGGTCGAGCGGATCTGCGAGCACGATGGTCGTCACGGGCTCCGCTCTCTCGCCGCGACCGTCGCGATCGGGTCCGATGACCCCGCTGAGCACCGCACCGACGCCGACGGCGCCAATCAGGAGCGCCCCGAGCTGCCAGTTGGTAAGTCTCTTCACCCCGCGCGCCTCTCCCGAGACGACTGTACCATCGAACCCGGATGTCGACGGAGCCAGCCCCCGACCCCGAGCTGTCGCGTGGGCTCTTCCTCGAGTGGCGTTCGCCTCGCCTGGGTTCGGCCAATCCGGAGCGCGTCATCAGCCCGGTGTGGGAGTGGCTGGTGCGCTCTCGAGGGCGCGAGCTCGGAGCTGGTTTCGCTCTGACGTCGCGGAGTCCGGAACCAACGCGCGCCCGGAGTGTCTGGGCCTTCGTTCGGAGCGCACGGCCAAGGCCACCCCGCGCTCAGGAGGCGACGGATGGCGAAGCTCTGCTCGATGCTGGTCTCTGCGACGTTCGTCCTGGTCGCCGCCCGCGGCGCGGGGGCGGACGGCTCCCTGCCGCTCCGGCGTGTGCGGCTCTACGAGACGGGGGTCGGGTACTTCGAGCGCACCGGCGCCGTGACGGGAAAGCCGGCGGCGCTGCCCGTGCCGGCGGGCCACCTGGACGATGCGCTGAAGACCCTGGTCGTGCTCAGCGACGACCCCAAGAATGGCAGCGTCGCGGGCGTCGAGTTCGGGAGCAGCGTGAGCCGGAGCATGGCTCGGTCGATGGCCGGGCTGACCACGGACGAAGCGCCGCTCAACCTGCATGCGCTGCTCAAGAGCCTCAAGGGCGCGGCGGTCGAGCTGAAGGTCGGCACGCAGACGCTCGGTGGCAAGCTGGTCGAGCTCTCGGATGGGGCCGCGAGCGACCTGGAAGAGTGCGTCGCCGTCCCGGCCAAGGCGGGGGAAGCTCCGAGCTGCGCCGTGCAGAAACGCCCGGTGGTGGTGATCTTCACCAAGGCAGGGGAGCTAAGGCGCATCAAGGTGTCCGAGATCGCGTCGGTGCGGCCCACCGATCCGGCGTACGCCTCGCGCCTGGGCTCGGCGCTGGACGCGCTGTCCGATCGCAGCGCGCGCGTGATGAAGGATCTTCGCGTGCTGGCCAAGGGCGGCAAGAGCGTCTCGCTGGGCTACGTCGCCGAGACGCCGGTCTGGCGCGTGACCTATCGCCTGGTGCTCGGGGCAAAGGCCGACGACAAGAGCCAGATCCAGGGCTGGGCGCTGCTTCACAACGACACCGAAGAGGACTGGAAGGCGGTGCAGATCGATCTGGTGAACGGCCGACCCGACAGCTTCTTGTTCCCACTCGCCGCGCCGCGCTACGCGAAGCGCGAGCTGGTGACGCCCGAGAGCGAGCTGTCGACGGTGCCGCAGCTCATGGAGAAGACCCCGGACTCGATGTGGACCGGCGACGCGTACGGTGCGGGCGGGCTCGGCCTGAGCGGTATCGGTGAGGGCGGCGGCGGGCGCGGCGAGGGCATCGGTCTCGGTAGCGTCGGCACCATCGGTCACGGCGCGGGCACTGGGAGCCTTGGAGCGCCGAGCGCGAGCTCGATGCTCTCCGTGGGCAACCTGGCCAGTGTCGCGCCCGCCGAGGGCGTCGAGGCCGGCGCGATGTTCCGCTACACGCTGAAGCAACCGGTCGACCTGCGCGCGCACGGCTCGGCCCTGGTGCCCTTCTTGGGCGACGCCGTCGTGGCTCGGCGCATCGCGTTCTTCGCGGCAGCGGGCGACAGCGCTCGCAGCGCCGTGCACGTCACCCACCAGGGGAACCAGACCTTGCCCCCCGGAACCCTGGCGGTCTTCGCGGACGGGGGATTCGCCGGCGAGTCGGCGCTCGGGCGGATGAAGCCGCGGGAGACCCAGATCATCCAGTTCGGCGTCGATCTGGACGTGGAGCTGAAGCAAGACGCCGCGGACTCTTCCGACAAGACCAAGCTCCTGGGCTTCGAGCGCGGCCGGCTGGTGGAGCACTTCGTTCGCCGCCACGTCGTCAGGTACACGCTGGAAAATCGCAGCGGCTCCGGTCGCGACGTGTTCCTGAAGCTCGGCTACGTGAACAACGCCAAGGTCGAGGGTGCGGACGAGCTGGCTTGGGACTCGAACGCCGATCGGGCGTCGGCGGTCTTCAAGATCGGCCCGCGGCAGAAGCTCGAGAAGAAGCTCTACGTGGACGAGGGGCTCACCCGTAGGCACGATCCGAAGGTGCTCGGCTCGGCGCGGCTGAAAGAGCTGGCAGCGAGCTTGCCCGCGCGCCAGAAGAAGCTGGTGCTCGAGGCCGCAGCGCTGGTGCTCGACGCGGAGGTGCGCCGAGGCGCGCTCGAGAAGCGACGCGCCGAGCGCCGCGAGCTGTCTGCCGAGATCGTGCGGCTGCGCGAGCACGCCCGGGCGCTGTCCCGGGGCGCGGGCTCCGAGGCCATCGCAAAGCGCCTGCTCGCCGCCGAAGATCGCGCCCAGGCGGTTCAGAAACGCAGCGCCGAGCTCGAAAGCGAGGCGGGGGAGCGCTGGCGCAAGGCGCTGGCGGTGCTGGCGCGGCTCGGACCTTGAGCGGGTCAGGACGGCCGAAGTCAGCTACGGCGCCGGCCGTAGGCCCAGCGCGACGTGCGACACTCCCCAGTCCAAGCACTTGCCCGCTTGATTCGGTTCTTGGACTTCGCAGCCGCCGTGGGTGATCAGGTAGGTCCCGATGGTCTTCGTCTTCCAGGGCTCGAGAGTGTGCTGTGCGCCGCCCAGCGTGACCGAGAAGTCGTAGGCGCTCCAGTCGCCGCAGTAGTCGTAGGTAGTGCAGGCCTTCGCGCCTTGCTTGACCTCCAGCTCGGCCGGCAGCTTCAAATATTGAAGAGCGGCGTCGTGCCCCACGTAGCCGAGGAGCTTGCTTGCCGGGTCGCGAATCGTGACTGCCGCCCTCGTGGGGGCAAACGGGCCACCGTAGTGGAAGCTCGCATCGACGCTCACCACCTGTCCCGGTGTCAGGGGATTCCCGAAGCCGGGAAGCGACACGGTGACGCGCCAGGTGTCACCGTCCGATGCCTTGA
>JAKLKA010000105.1 GCA_023150915.1 Polyangiaceae bacterium | reverse complement strand
CCGACGCTGCCCCCGGTGCCGCCGCCGCTGGTGCCGCCGCCGCTGGTGCCGCCGCCGCTGGTGCCGCCGTCGCCGCTGGTGCCGCCGCCGCTGGTGCCGCCGCCGCTGGTGCCGCCGCCGCTGGTGCCGCCGCTGGCAGCCGAACCGCCGGTGCCCGTCCCACCGGTGCTGGCGCCGCCGGAGCCGAACAGCTCGCCGGTGTCGCTGCCTCCGCACGCTCCGATGAGCAGACCGCCGACCGTGAACGTACAAGCGGCAACGAGCGCCTTCATTCCGGAACCTCCGGGCTCAAAGGTACCGAGCCGTCGTCGCGCTGTCCAACTGGGCGCGGTGTCGCAGGTCGACACACCTCGACCGCATTTTGACGCCCCGACCGCCTGCTCGAGGTGGCACCATCGACGTCGTGATGGCTTTTGCACAAAGGCTTGCGATTGGGGTCGTCTTGCTCTCGGCAGCGAGCAGCGCGTTCGCACAGGGCGGTGAGCCAGCGCCACCCGCTCCGGCCGGCAAGGCGCAGAAGACCGCGGTGGTCGTCGCCGATGCCTTCGACGACGAGACCGAGAACGCCAAGCTGCGCGCCAAGATCTACGACGCATGTCGGACCCGCGGGCTGTCGCCGGACGGCAAGGCCGACGCCAAGGCCGCTGCCGAGCAGAGCGGTGCGATGCACGAGGGCCGGGTGGTCGCCGACGCCGGGCCGCTGGACGGCGTGCGCAAGGCGGTCGGTGCTTCGGTGCTGGTGCGCGTCGCGAGGGACGCCGGCGGGTTGCGCGTGGTCGTGGTCACGGAGGGTGGCGCCAAAGAGAAGCTGGTCAAGACGGCCGACGAGGCGCTGGCTGCGGTGACCGAGCTCTTGGGTGGGCCGAAGACCAGCGCGGCGCCGGCGGCCGCGCCCGCGGGCACCCCGCCGCCCTCCGAGGGGATCTCTGCCGGGTTCATCTTGAAGCGACCGAAGAAGGACGACGAACCCGACTTCGGGGATCCCAAGGCTCTGGCGCGCGCGTGGAAGGACCGCGGTGGCGTGCGGGTGAGCTATGGCGCGCACGCACAGGCCACCGGGCTCGTCATTCCGGACACCCAGTTCGCCGGCCAGAACCCCGAGACCGGCGCGCTCGATGTCGGCAAGGCGACGACCTATGGCGTGGGCTTGGGGGTCGGGCTCGATCTTTCGGTGATGTACCTGCCGTTGCCCGAGCCGGCGAGCGGCTCGACCTCGTGGGCGGCGGTCCGCGCCGGGGTGCGCTTCGACGTGAGCGGGCTCTACGTGCGACCGCCCCTCGAATACACCTATCGCACGCAGAATGGGCAGGTGACCTCCCGCGATCCCAAGTACGACAACATCGCGTACCTGTACGGCGTCCTGCCGTTTCAGCTTGGCGTGCACTTCGGCTTCGGCGACTTCCGCCTGCCCACGCTGTGGCGCGGAGTGGTGCTCGGCATGGCGTACTCGCCGGCCCTGATCTTCTCGCTGAAGGTCGGCGAGAAAGAGGGCGCGACCCAGTCGAGCTTCAACTACGGCGGGTTCGAGCTCTCGGCCGACATCACCAAGATCGAAGCGGGTGCCGGCTCGCAGCCGCAGATCCGGGTCAGTGCGCTGGTGCTGCCGCGGGTGAAAGACGATCTCCCCTGGCTTGCGTCGGCCGGGGTCGGCGCGGCCTGGTACTGATCAACTGCCGCGCTGTCGCTCGGCGAAGTACCGGTCTTCCATCCGTTTCAGCTGCTCGATGACTTGCCGCGACAGGTCGCGCGAGGCCCGCAGCCCGCGGTGCTCCGTCTTGGGCTCGATCAGCTCCAGATCGACGTGGATGCGATCGCCGCGCGGCGGCTGAAAACCCCAGCTGTCTTGCCGGTCGCCGCGCAGGTAGACGCACAGCACGCGCGCGTCGGGCACGTCTTTCAAGATGCGCCCGACGCCATACGCGACGTCGCGCACCTCGACCCGGCCGCTCCGGCTGCGCCCCCCTTCGGGAAAGATGGTCACGAAGTCCCCCGAGCGCAGCAGCTCGGCCAGCTGGGTCAGCACGGCGCGGTGGTGCGTGGGGCTGCCGGCACGATCGATAGGCACCGTCTTGCCGAGATACGACATCAGCCGCAAGAGCACGCCGCGCTGGAAGTTCTCGGTGGCCGGGACGTTCCAGGCGAAGCGCCGGTAGTGCAGCATGTAGTCGAGCTGCGACGACAGGGCCCAGTGCACGTAGAACGAGTCGACCATGGTCAGGTGATTGACGCAGATCAGAAGTGGACGATCGCTGGCGGCCACCTCACGAAACCGACGGCGGACCTCGCGCAGGTTCTCGACGCGATTGCCCCGCACCAGGCGCATGTAGAAGATCGCGGCCCCCGCCAGCCAGGGCAGCGCCATCCAGCCCAGGGCCTTCTGCAGGCCGATCGAGGTGTGTTCTGCTCGCGAGTTCCGCACGGCTCGGGTCCGGGGGCCGAGACTAGGCCGAGACGGGAAGAAGCGCGCCCCAAAATGCGCTTTGATGGGCGGGCTTCAGCATGCAGATCTGGCCTCAGCGCACCGCTTTCATGCTCCGCGCCATCGCCGCCGTGGTGGCGCTGGTCGTGGCGCTCGCCGCAGCGGCGATCCACTCGCTGACCGCTGCCTGGGTCGGACCGGTGGTAGGCGCTTTCGTCTATCTGGTGACGACCCGCAAGTACCGTCGCCGCAGGCGCCTGCTGACGGCCCCTTTCCCGGAGCGCTGGCGCGACGTGCTCGAGCGCCGGGTCGCCTTCTACCGCGCCCTTGATCCCGACGCGCGGCGGCGCTTCGAGGACGACGTGCGCATCTTCCTCGCCGAGCAGCGCATCTTCGCGGATCGGGGCGCGTCGCTGGACGACGAGACGCGGCTCTTGATCGCCGCCTCTGCGGCGATGCTCTGCCACGGAATGCCCGACTTCGAGTGGCCCAGCCTGCGCGACATCGTGGTCTACCCGCGGGCGTTCGACGAGGGCTACCAGACCTCGAACGGCGCGAACATCGCCGGCATGGTCCACGCCCAGGGGCCGATCCTGTTCTCGCAGCGCGAGCTCAAGCTCGGGTTTTCGCGCGGCGACGGCCACAACGTGGGGCTGCACGAGCTGGCCCACGTGATCGACTTCGCCGACGGCCGGGCCGACGGCGTGCCCGGCGATCTGGAGTGGGTCGCCACCGCCCCGTGGGTCGCGCTGGTGGCCCGGCGCCTGGCGGCACGCCGCAAGCGATCCGGCGGCGTCTTGCGGGCCTATGCCGGCACGAACGAGGCCGAGCTGTTCGCCGTGGCGGTCGAAGCCTTCTTCGAGAAACCCGCCGAGTTGCGGCGGCGCGATCCCGAGCTGTACGCGCACCTCGCCGAGTACTTCCGGCAGGACACGGCCGGGCGCTGAGCGGGGCCGCGCGCTGCTCGGCGAACTCGGGTAGGCTCGCGGATGTGATCCACCGTTTCCTCCGGGGTTTCCTGTTCTTGCCGCTCGCGCTCATGGCGTGCGGCAGCGAAGGCTCTTCGGGCGGCGGTGAGTCGGGGTGCGTGGTCGGTGAGCAGCGTGCGTGCGCGTGCCCGGGCGGGGGCAAGGGCGCGCAGATCTGTCGCGCCGACGGACAGGGCTTCGAGGCCTGCTTCGGCTGCGCGGGCGCGGGCGGTGGCGGGGGCGGCGGCTCTGGCGGCTCTGGCGGTGGCGGTTCCGGCGGCAGCGCAGGCTTCTCTGGCAAGCGCACCGGTCCAGTGAAGCTCGACGGGAACAGCCTGAGCGACGATCAGGGCCGGTTCAACGCGCTGGGCACCACGATGATGTGGGCGGCGTGGGGCTACAAGCACGACCTTGCGCGCCTCGAGCAGAACCTGGACTACATTTCGAAGCACGGCTTCCACTTCATCCGCGCGCTCGGCGTGGTGGGCGACTATGGCGCCGCCGACTACTGGGACGGTCGCGAGATCGACTGGCATTGGTCCGACTACGACCAGGTGATCGCCGGGTTGACCGACCTTTGCTACGACAAGTACGGGCTCCGCATCGAGTGGACGCTGATCGGTGACGGTCAGAAGAACCTGCCCAGCTCGAGTGATCGCAAGGCGCTGATCGATCGCTTCGTGGCCATGTCCCAGGGGCGCGCCCAGAAGATCATCCACTTCGAGCTGGCCAACGAGGCGTGGCAGAACGGCTTCGAGGGCGCTGCGGGGCAGGCCGAGCTGCGCACGCTCACCCAGTACCTGAACGGCAAGACCGACATCTTGGTCGCTGCGTCGGCGCCGGACCCCACCAGCTGCACGGCAGCTCAGGCGCTGTACTCGGGCTCCATTGCCGACCTGGCAACGCTGCACTTCGACCGCGACACCGGGCAGAAAGACGGGCACTGGCGGCCGGTCTGGCAGCCATGGTGGGTGCAGGGCTGCGCGGGGCTGCCGGTGGCCAGCAACAACGAGCCCATCGGGCCCGGCGCCTCGGTCGCGACCGAAAACGACCCGCAGAAGCTGGTCACCGGCGCGCTGATGAGTCACCTCTCGGGCCTGCCCCTGCACGTGTTTCACACCGGTGCCGGGGTGCGCGGCGATCAGAACCTGTGGGAGATGGCCGGTGCCGACGCGTTCGGCGCGTTGCCCTCTTACGTTCCGCACGATCTGGCGTCGTGGACGCGGAAGGATCCGAAGGCCGGCGACGCGCCGCTGCGGATCTTCGCCGAAGAGGGCGGGCAGGCCAAACCCGATCGGACCTGGCCCGAGCTTGCCGCCCCCGAGAGCGGGGTCGTTGCGGCGTACGGCGCCGTCAGTGGCAAGAAGTTCGTGGTGCTCCCCATCGGCATCAAGGGACACGTCATTCTCGAAGCCCGCGTGGCGCAGAGTTTCCAGGTGATCGACCCGCTCACCGGCGCGGTCGTTTCCACGCACGCGCTTGCAGCCGGTGAGAAGGTCACGCTCTCGGGGGCCGAGGCACGCTGGCTCGAGGGTGCGGTGAAATGAGAGCCGCTGGCGGCTCGCCCCAAAGCTGTCAACGCGCGATGCGCCGGACGGTTCGGTCGGAGAAGTTGGTCCAGTAGACGTGGGTCGAGTCGATCGCCACGCCGCGGGGGCGGTCTTGGCCGCCGACCAGGTTGATGGGGCTCGCCAGTGAGGCGCCGCCCTTGAAGATGGTGCCCACGCCGGTGGCCCCGTTGGCCCAGTAAGCGAAGGTGCCGTCGGTGGCGACGCCCTCCGGATAGGCAGCGGCCAGCGAGACGGCGCCCTGCCCGTCTTTCTGCACCGAACGGACCGCTCCCCCGCCGGCCGTCAAGAGGTGCGTCCAGAACACCCGGTTCTCGTGCAGCGTCAGGTACACCGGGCTGCCGCTCGTGACCGCTCCGCCGGCCTGATCGATCTGCGTCGGAGTCTGGTTCGCGCCCTTGGGGATCCGGATCACCGTTCCGGTTCGCGTTGCGGCGAAGACGTAGCTCGGGTCCACGGCGATGGCGAAAGACTGGGCGGCACCGGTGGTCGCCACGATCTCCATGCCGCCGCCGCCCTTCGGTATCCGCCCGATCCCAGCGCCGGGCAGCGCCCAGTAGAGGTGGGTCGAGTCCACCGCCACCGTCTGCGCCGCCTGGTTCGTGACCAGCGGGGTCACCGGACCGCCCGTGACCGGCACGCGGAAGATGGTGGAGCCGTTCGTGTTCGCTACGTACACGTAGCCGCCGTCGACGGCGATGCCTTCGAGCTGGCCTCCGGCGCTGACCGTCGCCAGGTTCTGAAGGCACGCGCCGTTCACGTCGATGCGCCAGAGCGTGAGGTTGGTCGTCCAGTAGACGTAGCCGCTGTCGACGACCGGGTATTCGGGTTGGGCGTCGCTGGTGATCGCCAGCACCTGCTCGCCACCCGCGGGCGCCGGCTTGGTGCCTTGTGTGACGCAGCCGTTTCCGCCGGAGCCGCCCGCCCCGCCCGCGCCACCGGCTCCGCCTGCGCCACCGGCTCCGCCTGTGCCACCGGCTCCGCCTGCGCCACCGGCTCCGCCTGCGCCACCGGCTCCGCCTGCGCCACCGGCTCCGCCTGCGCCACCGGCTCCGCCCGCCCCTCCGCCGCTGGTGCCGCCGCTGCCGCTGGTGCCGCCGCTGCCGCTGGTGCTGCCACCGGTTCCACCCCCGCCTTGACCGGCCACGCCTCCACTGCCCGCGCCGCCGCTGCCGCTCGTGCCTCCGGTGCCATGGGCCGCGAACTCTTCGCCGCCACAGGCCAGGGCAACCGTGCACACTGCGGCTGCCCAACAAGCTCGACCGCGCATCCGAAAATGTTCGCTCAGAAGTGACGCCGCGGCAAGCCGCGGCCCCGCGCAGGCACTCCCGATCGGTTCTCGTCAGGGCGACCCGCAGCGTCCGGCTCAGCAGCGAGGCGACAGCGGCTCGAGGCGTGCGCGAGGGGTGGGGGTCGGCGCGGGTCCGGGGTCACCTGCTCCGGACATTGTGGAAAGCTCCCCCTGCGCGACCTCAGGGCTTGGGGTGACGGTCGTCGCCACGTCCGGTCGCGGATAGTCCCTTTTCGCATCCCTCCGGCCCGACTTCCGGGCGGGGATGCCCGCGCGGCGCCCCGAAGCGCCAGCTACCCCTGGGGCCACGGGCCCATCGACAGCGGCGCGTCGGACCGATCCGGCAAGCTCGGCTCGAGCTCCACCCGGTGCTCTTCGTAGCCGTAGGCGGTGGGCGTCAGCTCCACGATGGTATGAAGCGGGATCGGCACGTGGGGGCACTCTTCCTGGGGGCGACCGGTGAGGTAGCCGTAGAGCGCGCGGATGATGGCCTGGTGCGCGACCACCAGGATTGGGTGTCGCTGTCGCTCCAGATCCACGATGATCGGCTCGAGGCGCTGGATGACGTCCGCGTACGATTCGCCGCGCGGGTACCGATAGCGGAACTTGTCGCTGCGCCGCGCGGCGTACTCGTCGGGCAGGTCCCGCTTGATCTCGTCGTAGGTCATGCCGTCGCAGATCCCAGCGTCGATCTCGTCCAGGGCGCGGCGCGCCACCGGCCGCGTACCCAGATGGGTGGCGGTCTGCACCGCGCGCTTCAACGTGCTGGTCCACACCACCAGCTGGTCGGTCTTGGGCTGCCGAAGCATGTGGTCGGCCAGGCTGCGGGCGTAGGCCAGGCCCCGCGCCGACAGATCGCTGTCGCCGCCGATGCGCTCTTCGGTGTTGAACACGCTCTCGCCGTGCCGGGTGAGCCAGATCTTCCGGCGGGCGGGGTGGATGTTCATCAAGAAGAACATCAGCCGCGCGCTGAAGTAGCCCGCCATGCGGTTGACCACCACCTGCCGACCCTCGTCGATGATCTTGACGTAGCTCTTGTCGGGCTCGTCCACGGGCTCGTAGTTGCGCTCGTAGAACGCGATGCGCTGGCGGAAGTCGCGCACGGCCTCTTCCGGGTCCACGTCGGCATAGTCAGGAGAGCGCAGCTTGTTGTCGCGGACGTTGCGCTCCACCACGCGCTCGTCTTCGCAGATGCTCTCGACGAACACCACCTGGATGCCCACGGCGTAGCAGCGCTGCCAGATGGCGTCGCGTCGCGACTTCTCGATGTTGGTCGCGTCGTAGATCGCGACCTCGCCCCCACCGATCAGCCACCCCACCATGTCGTCCAGGGCACGGCGGGCGATGGCCTCGCGCAGGCCGCTGGTCGATTCATCGTCCGGGTCGAAGAAGCTGGCGGGCTGCCGAGCGCCGACCTGTGACCGCCGGTACTCGCCGACGTTGAAGGTCCGAGTGTCGTAGCCCAGCCACGACAGATAGCGCGCGATCTTGCGGGCGATGTAGGTCTTGCCTCGCGCGGGCAACCCCACCATCACCAGCGCGTGCTTGGGGAGCTCTTGGCCTTCGTAGATCACGGGGTTGGCCGTCCTACTTGGCGAGCTCGTCGCAGCGGGCAAGCTCGGACGCGTTGCTCACGAACTGCACGCACTCGAACTGTGCGCGGGTGCCGTGCCCCATGCAGCTGTCTACGGTGTTCTTCTGCTCTTTGCTGTTCACGCGCCCCAGCTCTTTGTTGCGCAGCTCGTTGATGCGGATCGTCATCTGCACGCATTCGGCGCGACTCAGCTCCCCGGCGGGCGGCTCGCCGCCCGTGCCGAGCTTGTCGCATCCGGTGACGGTCAGCGCTGCGAGCATCAGGGCGCGGTACACTCGGCCGATCTTGTCGCGGGCGGGTTCGGTCCGTCAACTCGCGGCGCGGGCCCTGGCGATATTGCGGGTGGGGCTGGCACCGGCGACCCACTGGTGTAGCCTTCCGCCGCCGTGTACTTCCAAGACCTCATCCTGACCTTGCAGAGCTTCTGGGCCCAGCGTGGCTGCTTGATCGTGCAGCCGTACAACTCGGAGGTGGGTGCGGGCACCTACAACCCGGCCACCTTCCTCCGGTCGCTGGGGCCCGAGCCCTGGAACGTGGCGTTCGTCGAGCCTTCGCGCCGCCCCACCGACGGGCGCTACGGCGAGAATCCCAACCGCCTGCAGCAGTTTCACCAGTTTCAGGTGATCCTCAAGCCGAGCCCGCTCGACATTCAGGACCTCTACCTCGAGTCGCTGGTGGCCCTGGGCACCAACCCGCTCGAGCACGACGTGCGCTTCATCGAAGACGATTGGGAGAGCCCCACCCTGGGAGCCTGGGGCTTGGGTTGGCAGGTCTGGCTGGACGGTCTGGAGATCAGCCAGTTCACCTACTTCCAGCAGTGCGGCGGCTTCGACTGCAAGCCGGTGAGTGGCGAGCTGACCTATGGCCTGGAACGCATCGCGATGTACCTGCAAGACGTCGACAACGTGTACGACCTCGCCTTCGACAAGAACGTCAAGTACGGCGAGATCTATCGCCGCGCCGAGTGGGAGTGGAGCACGTACAACTTCGAAGAGGCGGACGTGGCCGCGCACTTCGCCAGCTTCGACCACGCCGAGGCAGAGGCCAAGCGCCTGCTCGACCGCAACGACGACCCGCTGAAGAAGCTGGTCCTGCCGGCGTACGATCAGGTCGTGAAGGCGGCCCACGCGTTCAACGTGCTCGACGCCCGCGGCGCCATCGGCGTGACCGAGCGCCAGCGGTACATTCTGCGGGTCCGTACCCTGGCCCGGGCGGTGGCCCAGGGCTGGGTGGCGCAGCGCGAAGCCCTGGGGTTTCCGCTGGTGCGCGCCGCCGCTCAGGCAGCGGAATAGCCGTCAGCGGCGGGGCTGGCCGCGATCGAGCCCCTGGCGCTTCATCACCTCGAGCACGCCCAGCACCTCTTTCACGTGCACCGCGGGGTCCACCTCGGGAAAGATGCGGCGAATGATGCCTTCTGCGTCGATGATGAAGGTGGTGCGCGAGGCGTAGCCCTTGGCGTTGCGGGTCACGCCGTAGGCCTCGAGCACCCTTCCATCGGTGTCGCTCAGCAGCGGGAAGGGGAGTTGGTGCTGCTGCTTGAACGCAGCGTGCGACTCGACGCTGTCGAGCGAGACACCCAGCACCTGTGCGCCCGCGGCCTCGATGCGCTGCCACTCGTCGCGAAACGCGCAGGCCTCGCGCGTGCACCCGGGCGTGCCGTCCTTCGGGTAGAAATACAGCACCACCGGGCGCCCGCGGAACTCGGCCAGTGTCCGGGCTTTGCCGGTCTCGTCGGGGACCGAGAAGCTGGGCGCCGCGCTGATCGGTTCCAGGCGCGTGGGCCCGTGCGCGGGCGCCTCTTTCGGGCCGCACGCCCCGAGCAACAGAGCGGCTGCGACGAGCCAGGCCGGCGACGACGACATGCCGCTCACGTAGCTCCGCACGCGCGGAGCGGCAAGGCTCAACCCAGCCAGACGACCGTGAACGCGTCGCCACCGTCGTCGGGCTCCGCGGGCACCGCGCGCCGGACGTGGGAGGCCGCCGACAGGTGCGCTCGCACCGCCAGCTTCAGCGCGCCAGTGCCATGGCCATGCAGCACATAGGCCACCGGCTCGCTCACGCGCAGCATGCGATCGACGAACGCGTCGACCGCGTCCAGGGCCTCGTCCACGCGCTGCCCGCGCAAATCCAGCGTGTTGTGCGAGGTTCGCACGGGCACGAAGCCGTCGAGGAGCGCCACCTGGCCCCGTTCTTTCGGCTTCGGTGCGCTGCGCGGGGGCTCTTTCTTCGGGGCAGCCAGCTCCGTATCTTCGACTCGCACGGCGAGTCGCATCGAGCCCACCGCAACCTTCAGCTGACCGCGCTCGGGTGCCTGCAACACCTCGCCGGTCTGCCCCAGCTTCTTCAAGAAGACACGGGTGCCCGGGACCAGCTCCGCGTGGCCGGCCGGCTTGCGCCCGGCCGGGGGAGCATCGAGCGAGCGCTGCGCGTTCTCCAGGGGGCTGCCGATCGCGATGTGGCTTGCGGCCTGGTTGACGCTCTTCTCCGCGGCCTTGAGCTCGGCCTTTCCGACTTCGCCCCGGGCCACCCGGCGCTTGGCTTCGGTCAGCTCGGCGCGTGCGCGTCGCACCTCGCCCAGCAGCTCCCGCGATTCGGCGGAAAGGCGGGCACGTTCTTCGTCCCGCGCCTTCTTGCGCTCGGCCTCGATCTCGGCGGTGAGCTGGCGCTGCCGCCGCAGCTCTTCCTCTGCGGCGGCGCGCGCCGCCTCCAGCGCCGCGCGTTCGGCTTCGAGTCGCTGCACCAGCTCTTCGCGATCCAGCGCGCGGCGCGGCAAGAGCGCCTGTGCGCGCTCCACCACCGCCTCAGGGATGCCATAGCGTGCGGCGACCGCCAGCGCGCTCGACGCGCCCGGCACGCCGATCGTGAGCCGGAAGGTCGGCGCCATGCGGGCCATGTCGAAACCAACCGACGCGTTGACCAGCGGCCCGCCCTTGGCGCCCAGCTCTTTCAGCCGTTCGTAATGCGTGGTCACCGCCACGGCGGCGCCGCGGGCGATCAGCGCCTCGAGCACGGCGGCGGCGAGTGCCGAGCCCTCTTCCGGATCCGTTCCCGCTGCGACCTCGTCGAGCAGCACCAACGCGCTGCCGCTGGCGCGCTCCAAGATCGCGGACAGGTTCTTCACGTGGGCGCTGAAGGTAGAGAGTGACCGCAAGAGCGACTGCTCGTCGCCGACGTCGGTCAGCACCGGCTCGAAGAAGCCCAGCTCCGAACCCGGATCGGCGGTCACCGGGATCCCGCACCGCGCCATCCAGGCCGCGAGCCCCAGGCACTTGAGCGCGACCGTCTTGCCGCCGGCGTTGGGGCCCGAGATGACCATGGCCTGGGCCGAGCACAGGGCCAGATCGCTGGGGACCACCTCGATGCCCTGGGTCACCAGCAGTGGATGCCGCATCCCGATCAGCCGGGCGCGCGGCAGCTCGTCGATCTCCAGGGCGATGGCGCGGGTCTCTTTCGCGAATCGGCACAGGGCTGCCAGGCCGTCGGCGGTGATGCAGGCCTCGAGTGCCTGAGCCAGCGCGGGCGAGTGCGTCTGGACCAACAGCGACAGCTCGGCGAGCACCCGGGCGACCTCGCGCTCGGCCTCGGCTTCGGCCACCTTCAGGCGGTTGCCGAGCGCGGTCACTTCTTCGGGCTCGACGTAGAGCGTGGCGCCCGAGGCGCTCGAGCCGAGCACGATGCCGTTGACCTTCAGGTGCGCATCCGAGCGCACCGGCAGCACGAAGCGTCCGTCGTGCTCGGTCCAGTACTCGTCGCGCAAGACGTCCGCGAAGCGGCGCATCAGCTGCGAAAGCCGTGAGCTCAGCTCGCGACGAACCTCGCCCACGCGTCGGCGCGCGTCGCGCAGCGCCGGGGATGCGCCGTCGGCCACGCTGCCGTCGGCCTCGATGGCAGCGCTCAAGCTCTTGCCGAGCTCGTCCAGCGCCGGATCACTCTCCAGGGCTCTTGCCAGCCGCGGGTGGCGCTCGCGCTCTGCCTTGGCATAGGCCCGCAGCGCGTGGGTGGCCGCCAGCAAGAGCCCGACGTCGCGCAGCTCTTCACCGCTCGCCACGCTGCCCTTGGCGATGCGTTGCAGGGCCTGACCCACGTCCGGCAACGCGCGCGCGGGGACCGGGGCGTCGTCGTCGTGAGCGGCGAGGGCCTCGGCGGTGAGCGCCATGCGAGCGCGAGCGTCACTCAGCGTGGCCGCGGGCAAGAGCGCGCGCGTGCGCTCGGCTGCGGCCTTCGACAGGCAGTGCCCGGCGAGCAAGTCCAGCAGCTCGTGCCACTCCAGATCATGGGCCGTCCGCTCGCGCGCGGCGGCCGAGGGGTCGTCGGTCGGGCTCACGGCGCCCGGCTATGGCACGGCCGACGGAGCGGCGCCACCGGGCTTGACGCGAGACGCGCGGGAGGTCAGCGTGCGCTCGTGACCCCGCTCAAGGTCGGCACGGTCTTGGCTCCCACGCGGACTTCAGCCGGCGGCGGTGAAGCAGCGGTCCCGATCCTCCGGGCGCGGCTCTTCAGTTTCTGCTCCGCGATCACCGCGGCGTGCGCGCTTCCGGCCGAGCCGCGCGATTTCGACGACTACCCCAGCCTGCTCGAGGCCATGTCTGCCGGGGATCTGGATCTGGCCTGGCTGCCGCCCATCGTGGCGATGCGCGCCGCGGCCGCCGGGCGGGCGTTGCCCATCGCGCTCCCGGTTCGGCGCGGCGTGTCCAGTTTCCACTCGGCCCTGTTCACCGTCGTGGGCTCCCCCATTCAGCGTCCGCCAGACTTGAGCGGCGCTCGCGTGGCGTGGGTCGACCGCCAGAGCGCGTCCGGGTACCTCTTGATCCGCGCCGCGCTGCGTGCGCAGGGCGTGCCGCTCGAACAGGCGTTCGCGGAAGAGCATTTCTTCGGCTCCCACGAGGCCGTGGTGCGTGCCGTGCTCGCGGGCACGGCCGACGTCGGCGCCACGTTCTTGCACCACGACGCTACCGGAACGGGGGTCTGGCGCGCGGGCTGGGGTGACGCCAGTGTGCACATCGTGGCCCGCGTGGGCCCCATTCCGTCGGACGTGATCGCCGCGGGGATCCACGTTCCGGTCTCCGATCTTCGCACCGTGCAGCGGGCGCTCACCGACGGCACGCACCCCGAGCTGGTGGCCGCCGGCGGGGCGCTGATGGAAGCGGACCGGTTCGTGATCGCCGCGTCGGACCACCTGAAGACGCTGGAGGACCTGCTCGACTTCCTGGAAGACGCGGCGCGCCCTTGGCAATCCATGTTGCCGCCGCCCAACGTCAAGGCATTCGAGCGCAGCGACTGAGGGTCAAGCCGAGCGCACCTCGACCTCGATCCGGGTGAACCCCAGGGCGCGCAGCAGATCTTCGACCGTCCGCCGGGCGTTCTTCGACGCTTTGTCCAAGATCCCGGCCTCGAGCGCCGCTGCCGAAAGCTCTTTCTCTGCGCGGGCGCGCGCATCGCTTTCCAGACGGGTGTTGTGTGCCGCCAAGAGGTCGGTCTTGCGACTGTGGACGTAGCTTCGTTCGCTGTCGAGTCGCGCGCTCAAGATCTTGGGTGCGGGCAGGCTGACGCGCACGCTGCGTGTTTGCTGATCGACGCGCACGTCGCTCTCACTCAGGCTCGAGAGGTCGACCCCGGCGACCACGTCCCCGGCTGCCACCAGCACCAGCGCGTCTTCGGCTTCGATCAGGCCGAACGCCCGCGATTGCTGGTCCTTCACGTCCAGCACCCGTTCCATGTGGTATTCCGCGCTCTCGAGCCGCGCCAGGTCGCGCACCGCGGTCACCACGTTGGGCGTGGCCCGGATCACCGTCACCGAGCGTGTCGCGCGCCCGGCGAGCAGTGGCGACGACAGATCGAACCCGCGGCTGGCGACGCCGATGCCGACACCCACCGCCAAGAGCGCCACCCCACCGAGCGCCCAGCCTGCACTTCTTCGCTCGACCATGCGCTCAAGTTAGCGCGCCGCGAACGCCTGTCGACGTGACAGCGCGGCCAGGGTCTGCGAAGCGCCTTTCGCGCTCAGGGCGTCGCCGGCGCGTTTTCCCACGGCATGCCGAGCATCGGCTCGCGCCGACCGATGCGCAGCGCCACCTTCACGCCGGAACGCGTCGCGTCGGAATCGAGGGCTGCGGCGAGCCCGAGCAGGTTCTCGCAGGCGCGGGCGCTGACCTGATCGGACACCGTCAAGAAGATCGTGCCCCCGCCGCCGCCCTTGCCCAGGCGCGCAAGCAGCCCGCGGGCGAGCACGCTGCGCGCCGAGAACGCGGCAGAGTCCGTGCGCTCGTTGGCAACGAGCACAGTCGTGCCGAGCCGCCAACCGGTGGCTTCGAGGCGCGCGATGCGATTGGCCACCTGGGTCACGAGCGAGGTCGGCTCGCCTTCATAGTGCTGTGCCACGACCGCGAGATCGCCGCCGCGCCCGGGGTCGAGCCACCGAGGCCAGCTGGCACCGAACTCGATCACGACCAACGTTGCTTCGCGCGTCATCCCCCGGGCATAGGAGCCATCGATGAAACGGGCCAAAAAACTGGGCCTGGTCCGCCGCCCGTTTCGGCGTACGCTCGGCCCATGGCTTCGAGGCTGACTCGCGGGGTTTTCTTGGGTTTCTTGGGTCTGGTGGGGGCGTGCGCCGCCGATGATTCCGATCTGGGTGGGGGTGGCGGCACCGCCGGGTTCGGCGGCGGCGTGGGCGGCGCCGGGGGCGGCAAGGGCGGCAGCGGGGGCTCTGGCGGAAGCGCCACGGGCGGCAGCGGCGGCAGCACGGGTGGCAGCGGCGGCAGCACCGGCGGCAGCGGCGGCAGCACGGGCGGCAGCGGCGGCAGCACCGGCGGCAGCGGTGGCAGCACCGGCGGCAGCGGCGGCAGCACGGGCGGCAGCGGCGGCAGCACGGGCGGCAGCGGCGGCAGCACGGGCGGCAGCGGTGGCAGCACGGGCGGCAGCGGTGGCAGCACCGGCGGCAGCGGCGGCAGCACCGGCGGCAGCGGCGGCAGCGGTGGGTCGGGGGGCTCGGGGGACACCACTCCGCCGACGGTCACTGCGACATCGCCGGCGCCGACAACGACCGGCGTCAGCAAGAGCGCCGCCGTCGCCGTCACGTTCAGCGAGGCGATGCAGGTTGCGTCGATCACCGCGTCGACCTCGGGCGCCTCGTGCACCGGCACGATTCAGGTCTCGAGCGACAACTTCGCGACCTGCGTGGCGATGGTCGCCAACCCGGTCGGGAGCGCTGGCAATACGGTCTTCACGCTGACCCCGTCGGGCGGGCTCGCGAGCCTGGGCGCTTACAAGGTGCGAGTGACCACCGGAGCGAAAGACGCTTCGGGAAACGCCCTTGCTGCGGCCTACACCACCAGCGATGCGTTCACGGTTCGGTACTTCCACACCATCACCATCGACGGCAACAACGACTTTGCTGCGAACGAGACCTTCACCAGCTCGTCGGCCGGCTATGTCGGATACCTCGCCTGGGACGAGGGCTATCTCTACATCGGCATGAGCGGCGCCGACGTGTCGAGCGGCAGCAGCCAGAAGTGGTTCGCGGCCTACCTCTCGGGGACGCCGGGCTCGACCAATGGCGTGACCTACAACACGCAGCAGCCGACGCTCCCGTTCGCGGCGCGCTGGCACCTGCGGTGGCGGGCGACCAACGATTTCACGAACACTCAGCTGTGGAGCGGGTCGAGCTGGAGCGATGCGGGCTGGAACTTCGCTGGCGACGTGTACAAGTCCGGGAGCTTCGTCGAGATCCGCGTGCCGCTGGTCGACATCGGTTCGCCGACCACCCTGGGCGTGCACCTGGGCATGATCAACGAACAGGCGTCGGTCGAAGGAACGTACGCCGCGGTACCGGCGACCTCGTATGCTCCTGGGTACGATCCGAACTACGCCAAGTACCTCGAGCTCGCGATCGGCGGCTCGGTGGCTCCGAACGCCTCTCCCATCAAGCCTTGAGCCAGACCAGTGTCGCGCCCCATCCGCCGCGGGTGGCGGGGGCGTCCCCGAAGCGATCGACCAACGGGTGCGTGCTCAAGACCTGCCGCACGCGTGAGCGCTGAAACCCCGTGCCTCGGCCGTGGATCAGTCGCACCTCGCGGAAGCCCTTCTCGTGGGCGGCCTCGAGGTATGAGACGACCACGTCGGGGATGTCCCGCGGCTGAAAGCCGTGAAGGTCGATGCTGTCCTCGATCTCGAGGACGGCCACGGGTTCTTCGTCGTGGGGGTCGCCGCTCACTTCTTGGCGCCGCGTCTGCGAGTGGCGACCTTCTTCTCGGTCGCTGCTTCTTCGGCCCGCGCCTTCACCGGCGGCTTGGGTACTTCGGGGGTGCCGTCGGCCCGCGCCTGGGCATCGGCCAGGCTCTTCTTCAGCGCCTCGAACAGGTCGATGATCTGAGCGCGCGGCGCCTCGGGCGCCACGCTGACCTCTTGCCCGGCAACCTTCTTCTCCACTGCCGCGCGCACGCGTTCTTCGTACGTGTCGTGGTAGGCCTCGGGCGTGAACTTCGCGTGGGTCAGCTGATCGATCAACTTCTCGGCCAGCTCCCGCTCGATGTCACTGAAGGTGAAGCGCGCGCCGGTGTCGATCTCGGAGAAGCTGCGCACCTCGCTCGCGTAGTACAGCTGGTGCAACACCAGGCCGTGCTGGTCGTAAGGGCGGATCAGCACCAGCTGCTCTTTGCCGCGTGCTGCCCAGCGCCCCACCGCCACCACGCCCTTGGTGCGCATGCACTCGCCCAGCAGTTGATACGGCTTGTCGCCCCCCTTGTCGGGCCCCAGGAAATAGCTCTTTTCGACCTGCACGAAGTCGACGCTCGACAGCGGAACGAACTCGGTGATCTCCATCGAGCCCGAGCGCTCGCTCTCGAGGGCCTTCAATTCCTCTTCGCTGAACAGCACGAACTGCCCCCGAGCGTGCTCGTAGCCCTTGACCGTATGGGCCCGCTCGACCACCTCGTTGTCGACCGGACACAGGTACTGCTGTTTCAGGCGGCTGCCGCACTTGTCGTGCAGCATGTTGAAGCGCACCTGCTCGCTCGAGGCCGAGGTGTAGAGCTTGATGGGAATGGCCACGAGGCCGAACGAAATGGTGCCGGAAGAGATGGCGCGCGCAGCCATGGTGGACCCCGATGGTATCGACCCGATACGGACCGCGGACAACATTGTGGGCAGCGCTGGGGGTGACGAGCTGAACGCGGGTGCAGGCAGTCAAACCCCGTCGAGAACCAGGCCCCGCGCGCGCTCGGCGCGCTTGGCCGATCGCTCGACACCAATCGCGTCGAGCCCGTGGGCGTTCGCCACCGCCAAGAGCGTGCCCACCCCGCAGAACGGATCCACCAGCGTGGTCGTGAGGGTGCCGGCCCGGAGAAAGCGGCACACCGCCACGCAGGCCTCGACCCCCATGGCCCGTGGCCAGGGCATCTGGCCCAGGCGCGGCAGCACGTCCGCCGAAGAGGCCTTCGGGTCGAGCCGAAGGGAGCGCGAGAAGCACAGAAGGTGAGCCCAGGCCGGACGCCCGAAGGTGGTGGTGCCGGCAGGCGCGCGGCAGACGACCTTGTGCCAGAGGAGCTCGACCCCGGCGAGCTCGGCACCCTTCATCACCAGGAACCCTTTGTCCACCCAGCGTCCATCCCGCTTGATGTCTGTCTGAAAGAAGATCGACACGGAGTCGTCGGCCACCTGGCGCATCGCCAGCGCGGCGGTCTCGACGAACCACGCCTTCCAGCCGTCGAACCCCAGCGCAGGCAGCTCCGAGGTGTCGGGCATCGAGGTGACCACGGCATGCGATGCAGGCAGGCGCTCGCGCGCGAGCCACGCGACGCCATCGCCGTGGTGCACCGTGCGGGTGGGCATCTGCGAGCCATGGTAGGCTGGCGTGGTTCCCGCGCGTCGGGGATTCGACACAGGCCATGCCTCCGCGCCGTCCCGATCCGCTGGAGCAGTATCGCCAGAAGCGCGACCCGGCAGGCACCCCCGAGCCGTTTGCCCCGCCGGCGCTCGCCGAGCGCGCGACCCGACTCGGACGCTTCGTGGTGCATCGCCATTCGGCCACCCGCGACCACTACGACCTGAGACTCGAGATCGGCGGCGCCTTGAAGAGCTTCGCGATCCCGAGAGGGCCCAGCCTCGACCCTGAAGAGAAGCGCCTTGCGGTGAACACCGAAGACCACCCGGTCGAGTACCTCGAGTTCGAGGGTGTGATCCCCGACGGGCACTACGGTGCCGGCCCGATGATCGTCTGGGACCTGGGCCGCGTGCGCTACCTCGAGGGCAGCGCAGAAGAGGGCGTGGCACGGGGGAAGATCGACTTCGAGCTGTCGGGCTTCAAGCTCTCGGGTCGCTTTGCCCTGGTGCACACCGGCGCCCGACGCGGCGAGGACAAGCACTGGCTCTTGATCAAGAAGGTCGACGGGCACGAGCGGCGCAACGCCGAGCTCGACGCGCGGAGCGTGCTCTCGGGTCTCGACGTGGGCGAGCTCGAGCAACTTCCTGCGCTGGTGCAGCAATTAGAGGCGGACGCTGCGGCGCTCGGTGCACCGCTTGCCGCCATCGACACCCGGACCCTGCGCCCCATGCTGTGCGCGATGGATGGCGTCTCGCTCGACGACGCCGACCGCCTGTACGAGCTGAAGCTCGACGGTGCGCGCATCGTGGCCGCCAAACACGGGGGCGTCGTCGTGCTCCGCTATCGCAACGGTCGCCTCTGCACCCAGACCTTTCCGGAGATCGCCCGCGCCATCGCGCGGCTGCCGGCCGAGAGCTGCGTGCTCGACGGTGAAGTGGTCGCCTTCGACGCCGCCGGGCGGCCGCGCTTCGGGCGCCTGGCGCCCCGACTGATGAGCGCTCGCCCTGACGAGATCCTGCGTGCCAGCGCCGAGATCCCCGTGGCCTACCTGACGTTCGACCTGCTGGCGCTGGGTGGGCGATCGCTCTTGGCCGTGCCGCTCTGCGAACGCAAGGCCCTGCTCGCCAAGGTGGTGCGCGGCCGCGGCCTGGTGCGAGCGCTCGATCACCTGGAAGGCCACGGGCGTGCGCTGTTCGACTTCTGCCGGGCCGAGCGGCTGGAAGGCGTGGTGAGCAAGCGGGCCGACTCGCCCTATCGGCCCGGGCTGCGTCGCAGTCGCGACTGGGTCAAGATCAAGTGCGAGCGCGACGAAGAGCTGGTGGTGGTCGGTTGGGAAGAGGGGCGCGGGGCCCGCCGGTCGCTGGGGGCGCTGCGGCTCGCCAGCTACGAGGCGGGCGCGCTGGTGCTGCGCGGCAAGGTCGGGAGCGGGCTCGACGCCGAGACGATCGCCGCGCTGGAGACCCGGCTTCGCGAGCTGGAGGTTCCCGAGTGCCCGGCGCAGGGTGAGCTCGAGCGCGCTCGCGGGGCCGTCCATCACGCCCGCCCCGAGCTGGTGGTGAGCGTCCGCTTCGTGGGCTTCAGCGACGACGGACGCCTGCGCGAGCCGGTGTTTCGCGGCGTTCGCGCCGACGTGCCGCCGAGCGCCTGTACCGTGTCGCCGCCCGGGGGCGAACGCCTCGACCCCGCGACGCTGCCCGAGGCGGGGGCCCGCTCCACGCGCGTGGCGCTCACCCATCGCGAGAAGGTGTTCTGGCCCGAGCAGGGCTACACCAAGGGCGACCTGCTCGACTACTACGCCGCCGTCGCGCCGGTGCTCTTACCCTTCCTCGACGAGCGGCCCGTGCTGCTGGTGCGGTACCCCGACGGGATCGCCGGCAAGAGCTTCTACCAGTGGCGCCCACCGGAAGGGGCACCGTCGTGGCTGCGCAGCACCGAGCTGGGCGACGGCGACAAGCGGGTCTTCCTGATCGACTCGCTGGATGCGCTGCTGTACGTGGTGAACCTCGGCTGCATTCCGGTGCACGTCCTGGCCAGCCGGGCTTCCGATCTCGAGTCGGGCGACTTCTTCACCATCGACTTCGACATCGGAGGCGGCAGCTTTCGCGACGCGGTCACGCTCGCGCGATCGCTCTTCGAATTGCTCGCCCAGACGGGCCTGACCGGCTTCCCCAAGACCAGCGGGCAGACCGGGCTGCACGTGCTGGTCCCGGTGGGCCGGCGGGTTCCGTTCGCGGTCACCAGCGCGCTTGCCGAGCTCTTCGGCCGGCTGCTCGAGGCGCGTCACCCGAAGATCGCCACGACCGACCGAGTGGTGGAGCGCCGCGGGGCGCGCGTCTACGTCGACACTGGCCAGACCGGTCGCTCGCGGGCCATCGTCGCTCCCTATTCGGTGCGCGCCGTCCCGGGTGCGCGGGTCAGCACGCCGCTCACATGGGACGAGGTCACGCTGGCGCTCGATCCCGGCAGCTTCGACATCTCGACCGTGCCGGTCCGGGTTGCGGGCCGGGGCGATCTGCTGGGCGGCTTCTTCGCCGTCGAGCCCGACGTGGGCCGGGCCGTCGCGGCGCTCGAGGGCATCGCGCGGGCCGGATCCTCGCCCCGGCTGGACGATCCCGAGCCTCCGGAGCGATAGTGAGCGCGTGAAGCGCGCACTGGCGATCTGCGCCCTGGTGCTCTGGGGCTGCGGGCAGCCCGACGCCTCGGGCTCCGGTGGCGCGGCGGGTGCCGGTGGTGCGGGCGGCATGGCGGGTGCCGGCGGCGCTGCCGGTGCCCCCAGCGAAGATGTGAAATCCTGGGCGCGGCAGGTCGCACTGGGAACCGAGTACGGCGGCGGCGCCAAGGTGATCGCACGCTTTTCTTCGCCGCCGACCCTGTCGGTGATGAAGGGCAACGCAGCCGATCGCGCCGATCTCGACGAGCTCGTGCCGGTGCTCAATCAAGACCTGGGCGACCACGCGATCGAGGTCGTGGCCGACGGTGACGCGGGCGCGAACATCCGCGTCTATTACGTTCCGTACTCGGAGTTCGCCGGCATCGGTCAGGCCAACGGTTTCCCGGTGGTGCCTGGGAACTGGGGGTACTTCTACCTGTTCTGGGCCCCGAGCCACGCGCTGACCAAGGCGTTCGTGCTGCTGGCCACCGACAAGCTGAGTGGCACCAAGCTGCGGCACTTCACCTTCGAAGAAGTGACGCAGTCCCTGGGCCTGGCCTCGGACTCGGAGCTGTTTCCCGACAGCATCTTCTATGCGAGCGGCGCCGACGGCGGGGACGCGACCGAGCTCAGCGCGTTGGACCGGCGCCTGCTTCGCTTCGTTTATGCCCACACCGAGCCCGGCGCCGGGCTGGCAGCGTTCGACGCCGCCTTCGACCAGCACTTCTGACCCGCTGCTCAGCGCACCTCGGTGCCCTGAGTCTCGACCACCCGGGGCGCGATCGTGTCCGGGCGCCGGGCCTGCAGGGTGCCGCCCTGCTGGCGCTGGTAACGTCGCAGCGCGAACAAGAGCCCCGTGCTGGCGCCGAGCAACGCGACCAGGTCGTCGATCCACCCGACGATCACCACCACGTCGGGCACCAGATCGAGCGGCATGATCACGTACAGAACCGCCAGAACCAGGAACAGCTTCGCAAAGAAACCGGCCTTGGGGTTCAGGAAGAACCGCAGGGTCGTCCCGAGGTCAGTGGCTCGCTCTTGCATCGTCGACTCCGAGAGACAGACGGGCCCAAGCTAAGGCGTCGCAGCCGGGGCGCAAGGGGCGGGCTTGGCAGACGGCCCGACCAGCCTTAAGTCGGGCCGCCATGTCGAAGCACGATCTCGAGGGGCGGACTTTCGTGGTGACCGGGGCCAACACCGGAATTGGCAAGGAAACGGTGCGCGGGCTCGCCGCTCGCGGCGGGCGCGTGCTCCTGGCGTGCCGTTCTCGCGACAAGACCCTGCCAGTGATCGACGAGATCCGCGCGCAAACCGGCAACGAAGCGCTCGGCTTCGTGCCGCTCGACCTGGAAGACCTGGCGCAGGTGCGGCAGGCCGCAGCAGAGCTCTTGGCAGAGGCCCCCGCCATCCACGTGCTGATCAACAACGCCGGCCTCGCACGCTCGCACGGCATCACCAAAGACGGGTTCGAGCGCACCTTCGGCGTCAACCACCTGGGGCACTTCTTGCTCACGCGCTTGCTCTTGCCGCGGATCGAAGCCTCGGGACCGGCGCGCATCGTGAATGTCTCCAGCCACTCGCACTATCGGGCAAAGCGCATCGACTTCGCGTCGCTGCGCGAGCCCACCCAGACCTTCAGCGGGATGCCCGAGTACGAAGCCAGCAAGCTGTGCAACGTGCTGTTCACCAAAGAGCTTGCCCGCCGGCTAGAGGGCAAGCCCGTCACCACCTATGCGCTTCATCCCGGCGTGATCGCCTCGGACATCTGGCGAAACGTACCCTGGCCGCTGGGGAGCATCGCCAAGCTGTTCATGAAGAGCAATGAAGAGGGCGCGGCCACGTCGCTGTACTGCGCAACCTCCGACGAGGTCGCGTCGCACTCAGGGCGCTACTACACGAACTGCCGCGAAAAGGCGCCGAACCGCGCCGCGAACGACCTCGCTCTGGCCCGTGAGCTGTGGGAGAAGAGCTCCGAGTGGGTCGGCCTCGACTGAGGGCTGCCTCCGAGGATACGCTGCGGGCCCATGAGCTTCGGGATCGACCACGCGCACTCCCTCCCCGTCGACGACGCCCGTGCACGCATCCGTGCGCTGGGCGAGTACCTCACCAACAAGCACGGCATCGCGGTGACCTGGGTTGGTGACGACCAGGCCAAGATCGCGGGCAAGTACCTGGTGGTGTCCATCGAAGGCAGCGTGAGCATCGAGCCCAGCCGCGTGCGTTTCGAGGGCAAGGATCCGGGCATGCTCTGGCGCGGCAAGGCCAAGGACTATCTGGCCGCCAAGCTGCAGAAGTACCTGAACCCGGCGACTCAGCTCGAAGACCTGCCGCGGCGCTGAGCTCTTGCAGCTATTCGAGGGCGTTCTCGACGGCCAGCGCCGTCTCGAGCTCCCATTGCCCGTCTGCGCCGCGGCTCAGCGTCAGGCTGTATTTCGACAAGACGCCGTCGCCGTCGAGATCCCCGACGGCGCGCACCACGATCTTCTGGCGGTTCGGCGCCGTCTCGACCTCGTACGCGAAGTGCTGCTTGCCCTGAATGCTGAAGCTGGACAGCGCCCACGTGGGGTGCTTCCACCAGTCTGCCTCGGACGCCACGGACGCACCCTTGGGGACGTCACGGGGGGTGCGCGGGGCCGAGGCAGGCACGGGCTTGCCCGCTTCCAGCTGGGCGTGAAGGCCCCGCGCGATGGCCACCACGTTCAGCTTGGCCTCGGCCTCTTTCGCGCGGCTGATGTACTGACGCATGCCGTGCACGCCGATCGCTGCCAGCGTGCCGATCTGCCGCGCCTGCTCGGCGGCGCTGCCCTCGATCACCAGCTCGTGGATCAGTCGCCGGTCTTTGACCCAGGTGCGCTGCTTGCCCACCAAGAGCTGGATGCCGCCGACCGCCATGCGCTTCGGATCGATCTTCTTCTCCATGGCGAGCGCGGCCTCGCGGCTGTCGAGCTCGAGCTCGGTGTGCAGCAAGAACCGCTCGGGCAGCGGGGCCATCACCAGCTCACCGCCGGTGACCGGCACCTCGGACCGCCCCCGGGGCATGCGCAGCGCGCCGGTCATTGCGGCGCCCGGGAAGGAAAGAGCCGGCTTGGCGAAGTCCGGCACCGCGGGCGGTGCGCCGGACTCGAGGCGCTTCACGGCTTGCGCCACCGAGGCGGGATCGCCCACGACGACGATCGGGCCCACGGCCTGAACGCTCACGCCGTCGAACGTCTTCTGGACGCAGGCGACGACCTCGCTGGCGGGTCGATCGAAGGCGAGCGCTGCGGCGCCGGCCAGGTCGCGGCCGCGCTCGCCCGGGGCAGAGCCGGACCAGGTGATGAACTGCGCCGACTCGAGCAGGTCGAAGCCGCAGGCAGCGCGAGTGGCGGCCAGCGGATCTTCGCCCAGCGCGCGCACGGTCTCGCGGTAAGCGACGTACAGCGGGCTCTGGCGCACGCGCGCCGCGTCGATGTGCAGCATGGCGCTGGCGCCTTCCGCCACGATGGCCAGGGTCGGCGCCGTCGGGAGCGCGCCGGGGCTCAGCAGCGTTGGCGTGGCGGCGGGCTCGGGCCGCGCGACCACGGGTTCTGCCTTCGACTTCGGCGGCGGACCGGCGGCCGGCGCGCAGCCACAAGCGAGGGCGATGATCGCGAAGGCCCACTCCGAGCGTGACATCGGGCGTGGCTATCACACTCGCGGCTCAGAAGCGACGAGCCCCCGCCTCGGTTCTCGTCGCTGCCGTTCGCGGGCGAGCGGCGTCCAGGCTCAGCGTGAGTCGCAACCCCACGTCGGTGGTGCCGCCGCTCACGGTCGACTCGCGGCTCGGAGCCAGCGTCACGAATGCTCCGACCGCGACCTCTCGCACTGGGCGAACGTCGAGGCCGGCGCCCACCATCACCTCGGCGGACGAGCTGCCCTTGGTGACGCGCGCGCCACCGCCGACCGAGGCCCAGGGGTCGATCACGAACCCGGGCACCAGGTGCAGCTCGCCGCGCACGCCGAAGCGCGAGAAGCCCGGACAGCGCTCGGCGCCGCAGCGGTCACGGTCGTAAGCCAGTGTCGTCAACGTGGTCGCCCCATAGCCGCCCAGCGCCAGCTCGGGGATCAGCCGATAGCCGGCGTCGATGCCGGTGAAGAGGTACCCGGCGTTCGGCCCGGCACCGCCGCCGATCCGCCAGCCGAGGTCGATTCGCGGCGGCGACGGGTCTTCCGTGGTGGGGGCCCGGTCATGAAGCTGCGCCGCGGCCGGCGAAGTGAGAGTCACGAGCGCGAGTACGACGAGCAGTCGCATGCCCCCGGATCGAGCAAGCCGCATGCCGGGGCCGGAAGGGGGCTATCCCTCGGAGATCGCGGGGTGCACCCGTGTGGGCTGTCTTCGTTTTGCGCCAGTCGAGTGGGGGCCAAGCCCGGGTTTCCGGTGACAAGCGGCGGTTGGCGGGGACGTCGCGTTCTTTCGCGCATTCCGCGCCCACGAACCCTGGCACGTGACGTGCTGAGCATGTGCCCATGCTCCGAGCACTCGCCCTCGGGATGGTCGCCCTGGTCGTCGGTTGTGCGAGCGAAGACGGCGGCACAGACGACTCCGTGGCCAGTGGCGGTGGCAGCGCCGCCGGCGGAAGCGGAGGCCAGGGCGCGGGGGCGACGTCGGGCGGCGCCGCGGGGGCCGGCGGCTCCGCAGGCGCTGCCGGCGCTGGCGGTGTGGCTGGCGCCGCCG
>JAKLKA010000104.1 GCA_023150915.1 Polyangiaceae bacterium | reverse complement strand
CGACTCTCGGCAGATTCGAACCACCTCTGCCTTGTACTCCGCCTTGAATTGGCGACGCTTCTTCGTCGGGTCTTTGGACATTCTCGGTCGGGCCATTTTGCCTCATCCTTCCTGTCCAAGAAATCGGGGGAGGGTCACTCGCCGCCGCTTCGTTCGGCCCGGTGTACCGATTCGTCGTACTGATGTGCTTGTGCCCGAGAAGGAACGCGACGCCGACCAAGTTCCCTGACTCCGCCCACTCGGTCGCGCGCGCGTGCCGCAGGTCGTAGGGCGCGAAGGTCGCCGCCTTTTCCGGCGGCAGCACGCACCGCGCCGCCCGCGCTAGCCGGTCCCGACAGTGATGCCGTCCGAAGATGATACCCAGGTCTGGACACACCGAGTCGCTCGCCGCGCGCGCCGCCTCCGTGAGTGGGATCTCTCGGCCGAAACGCGCCTTGTCAATCTCGTCGGTGATCACCAGCGTGGCCGAGCCGCGGGTGTAGTGCTCGGGCACGTTCAGGTTGTCGATCGTCTTCGGACGGAGCGCGGTCTCCCACGCGAAGCGGATCCGCGCGCGCACCGGGAACAACTTGCCGCCCGGCTTCTTCGACCACTCGGGCAGGGCCTCGATGATCGCCAGCGCCTCTGCTGGCGTGATCACCGTCGCCTTGCTCCGCCGGCGCTTGAAGTACGCCGTACCGGTGGCGCGGGGCGGCGGGCTCGGGATGCTGGGCTCGCGCGTCAGCACGCCTTGCCGCACGCACCACCTCACGAAACGCCGGAACGCGCTCAGCTCCTTGCGGACCGTCTGGCGCTTCACCTTCCGCAACCGCTCGCGGATGTACTGGGCGCAGGCGGCGTCGGTGATCCCCGTCATCGAGCCGAAGAAGGCCTGAAAGTGCCGCCCGTAGATCACGAACGTGTCGAGGGTCGCGGCGTCGAGCTCGCCCTCGATGTCGGCGATCCACGCGGCCGCGATCTCGACCAGCGCGAGCTCCGGTCCCAGAACCTTCAGCCGGCGCGCCGGTGAGGAGAGCTGGTGCTCGGGGTAGAGCTTGGACGCGCGCCTTGCAGCTTCCTCAGAATCTCTTGCGCCCGTGGCGAGCTCCACGCGCTCGCCCGCGACGGTGAAGCGGACGAAGTAGCGTCCGCCGCGTTTCCGCAGTTTCCAGCCTTGTGTCGGTCGGTCCATGCTGCGAGATCCTCTTTCTTGAAAAGCTGCTTCCGGCGGATGCGGTGCTCTGGCACCCCTGCCCGCACGTGCGCGTCGAAGGTGCGCACGCTCACGCGCAGGTAGCCGGCCGCCTCGAGCCGAGTCAGGAACGGCGACGCGGGATCTTCCGCGCACCAGAAAATCGGCATCGATGCGGCGACGACGTAGTCCATGCGAACCTCCCCAATACGAGCTCACGCCGATGATCGAAATGCTCCTCCGGTACTGGCTCGAGCACGAGCGACCGCAGTGGAAGGTGGTGGAGTCGGGTGGGCAGCGTTCGGGCCGGCGTGGGAAGTGACGTCACCTCGACGCGCGAGGTTTGATGCGCGCGGCCTCGTGCTCGACCATTTCCCGAGTGACGAGCGGATTTTCGATCGCAACGTTGCCGAAGGCGAAGCTCACGCGCTGGGCCCGGAGCTCGGCGGGGGTGGGCCGGCGCGCGTTGCGGATGAGCTCCGCGCAGTCGGCTTGCCTGGAGGCTTCTCGGGGCGGCACGGTACTGACGGTAGGGCCATCCGGCGGCGTCGGCAACGTCGCCGCCGCCTACACGTACGGCGGCGTCCCGCGCAGCAGGGGCAGTCGAGACCCCGGCGCGGTCCAGGGTATTCTCAGGTGGCCGCCGCGCAAGTGGCCACGCTTGGGTCAGGTTTCAGCAAGATGAGTCACCCACGCGCCCGCCCAGCATCCCGCAAGCCTCGCGTCGGCGACATCGTTTCGTTCCCGTTCGGGAGCTACATGGCGCGCGGCGAGGTCATCGAGGATCGAGGGCATCTCGGCCGCGACCGCGAGCGGATCATTCGCGTGCGTGTCGAGCTTGACAACGACGCGGTGCCCCTGTTCACCGAGATCCCGTCGCGAGTGGCGACGGTCGTGCGCTCCGGTTGAACGCGCAGCGTTCGCCGCTCGCCGCGAAGTGGACCTGCGCCGACGGCGCGCTGACTCTCATCGAGCGCTTCGACCAACTCCGGCCACGTCGCCTCGTCGTACCCGGACTCGTCCGCGAGCCACTCTCGGATCAGGGCTTCGGCCAGGCGATTCCGCTCGCGAATCTCCCGACCTTTGTCGGTGACTTCGACCACGCTTGCCTCCTCACCCAGGCAGTGGATCCGAATCGGTCTCCGTTCGTTCCCGCGAGCGCGAGCGAACGATGTCGTCCAGAAGCCGGCGATCCGCCGGATCGATGTTCTCGACCTTCACCCGCGTCGTGAGCTCATCGACCGGATGCAGAAGCGCCAGGCGTCCCAAGCTCTCGTCGAAGAAGGATACCGAGGCGATGCGGACCCCTGCGAAGTCGAGCACGACCGGCTCCGGGTCGGTCCAGTGCTGCTCGATCGCGGCGCGAAGCTCGGCGCCATCGCTGCGCGTGATGCGCTTCGAGTGGTACTCGGTCGCGATGTGAATGCGGGCCATCAGAAGAGGGGGGTGTGACCAGGCTCGTCCGGGACCTCCGCGTCGGGCCTGAAATCGATCTCGATTGCCGTTCCGCGCAGTGGTGGGCTCTTGAAGCGAGACAGGCGATCGCCGGACCATGTGAGTTTGGCCGCAAGGGACACGATGGTCAAGCGGCCGCGGCGGCTGCACACGGTCTCGCGGATCGTCTTGAGCCCGAGCCCCCCGACCTGGTTGGCTCGCGAGGTCAAGCGAGGCGCCGTTACGGCCGCCTCGATCACATCGGCGTCGCTCTGTCGGTGGAGAGCACGGATACGTTCGCGGCGAAGTGCAGCCGGGATCCCGATGCCGCGGTCAATGACCGCGAGCCTGACCGAGCGGGTTTTCTTGTACCAGCGGGCGAGCACGACGCACCCGATCGGCGACTCCGACCACTCGAACACGTTCTGCAGCAGCTCGTTCAAGCAGAGAAGGATCGTGTAGGAGCTCTCGGATGTCATTCCCGGCACGCCATGCGTGAGCATCGAGGTGACGGAGTCGGTGTACACGGCATCGAGTGCAGTCATTTCGCGCAGCTCGAGGGTCCGGAGCCCGGTCGGATGCCCCGCCGCGAACTTGGTGAGCCCAACTTCCTGGGCGAACGCGCTCGCGTCGGGGTCATGTGGGGGTGTGAGACCCGTGGGCCGGCCAGACTTCCGCCGCGTGGAAAACACTGATGCAATCAATGCCACCCCGAAGGGCCCGAAGACCTTCGTGTGCGAGCAGTCGATCTCGACCTCGCCCACCTCGCGCTCTGCCTCGTTGCAGAGCTCGATGAGCTGGTAGCTCTCGCCGACTGTGGCACGCGCTGGCAACTTCAAGCGGAGCACGCAGGCATGGTCGTCGTTGGCTCGTCCGAAGTCCACTTCCGCTACCCCTTCGGCGACACCGATGACCCAAGGACGGTCGTGGCTCGACTCCCCCTCCAAGGGGTCGAGCACGGAACTACTTCAGTGCCTTTTGCATTCTGGGGCACTCCCCCAAAACCCATGCTCTCCCCCACCCTCCAGCGCCTTCTGCTGCATCACGATCCCGCAGAAATCCTGCTGCTTCGGCGCGCTCCCGTAGATTCAGGTTCCAGTCCTAGAAATAGGGTGGAGGTTCAAGTCCTCTCCTTCGCACTGAATGATCCTGGGTAGTTGAGCGACGCGGGGGGCGCGTCGCCTCGAGACTGCCCCGAAATTCTGCTCGCGAGACTGCACCGTGGTGCCAGCGCGACCCCTTTGTGGGGGGTCGCGCTGGGGGCGTCTCAGGTCGCCCTCCGATGGTAGCCTGACGCACGAGTTGACCAACGACGGCCGGACCGAGAGGACGCTGCTCGAAGCGTTCGACAGCATCCGCTGCTTCACCGGGAAGCACGGCCGCGCGCCGCACAAGCCCCTGCTCCTCCTGCTCGTCCTGGCCCGACTCCAGCGCGGCGACGCCGGTCCGATCGAGTTCTCGGAGGTGGAGCAGAAGCTCCTGCACTTGCTCGAGGACTTCGGTCCACCGGGAGCGAAGCACCCGGAGTATCCGTTTTGGCGCCTGCGCTCGGACAGAGTCTGGCTGGTGGAGTCGGCGAAGGGCACCGACCTGGCCGCTTTCGAGAACAGCAGTCACGACGTGCCCGTGTCGCGGCTCCGTGACGAGCGAGCAGTGGGGCGCCTGCTCCCCGAGATCGAGACTGTCCTCACCGCTCGGCCCTCCTTGGTCAACGAGATCGCGGCGCGCCTGCTCGAGCGGAGCTTCCCGCCGACCTTGCACGATGACATCCTGGACGCGGTCGGCATGCCCTATCGGGCCGAGACTGATCGCCGGCGACCTCGCGACGCCGACTTCCGTGAGCTGATCCTGCGCATCTACGAGCGGCGCTGCGCGATGTGCGGATTCGACGGACGCCTTGGTCGCGCGGACTTCGGAGTCGAGGCCGCGCACGTCCAGTGGCACGCGTTCGACGGTCCCGACATCGAGGAGAACGGGCTGTGTCTCTGCTCATTGCACCACAAGGCCCTCGACGCGGGCGCGTTGGGCGTGGGGGAGGACGGGCGCGTGCTGGTCTCCGAGCACCTGTGTGGTGGAAGCCGAGTACACGAGTGGCTGATTGGCCTTTGCGGCCGCCCGCTGAGCGTGCCCACCCAGGGCCATATGTTGCCGCAGCCGGCGTTCACCAAGTGGCACCGGGAGCAGGTGTTTCGCGATCCGCCACGCGCGACGTGACCCCCGTCGGCGTCAGTCGTCTTCGAAGAAGTCCTCGTCGATTCTCTTGACCGCGTAGACTTGGTCCTTGAGCGTGGTGACGCCCACCTCGTGCTCGAACATGTACCGAACGAGGTTCTGGCCGTTGATGAGAACGATGCGCGTATCGATGCGCTCCGCGAAGTCGATCGCCTCGTTGGAGAACTTGGAGGTCGTGATCAGGATCCCTTTCCTCGCGCGAGCGCCCTGCAGGCTTCCGGCAAAGGCCTGCACGGTGGGCCGGCCCACCGTGTCGGCCCAGCGTTTGGCCTGAACACACACAACATCCAAGCCGAGCCGATCCTCCTTGATGAGCCCGTCGATACCGCCGTCGCCGCTGCGACCAATGCGCTCCGCAGCCTCCGCGAACGAGCCGCCATATCCCATCGCGACCAGCACCTCGATCACGATTGATTCGAAGCGTTCGGGCGAGACCGCTCGCAGCTGCGTCAGGAGATCCTCCTCCACCGTACGCCGGTGGCGGGCGTACGCCCGGGCGAGGAGCGCGTCGGGCGGCTCGTCGTCGTGAACCGGCACCGGTTCGGCGGACTCACCCTGGGTCGATGCGGTCTCGGCAGCGTTCTTCTGCAGTTCGCACCACCCACGCGGACGCCCCCCAGACGGCGAGGCCCGCATGCTATCTTCGGCAGTGCTATGTCTTGGAAGAAGTCCCGCGACCCGCTCTTTCGCGGTGATTCCGTCGGCGGCGTCTCCGTGCCAGACCCCGGGGCCAACTCGTCCATCGTCGCGCACATCCTTTACCTGGACGGTGCTGGCCGAGCGACGCCCTACCACAGCACGACGGAGTCCGAGGCGATCGCGGATCACTTCGCGGGTCGGACCGGGAGGGTCTATCGGACTCTGGCGGGCAAGGCCGAGGCGCACGGAGTCGACCACATCAGCCGCGTCGACCTCCTGCGCCTGCTCCGGGGCAAGGGCAGTGGCAAAGCGAAGTGGCGGAGCGCCCTTGAAGTGATGACGGCGCGGCGCTACGTCGAGCAGTGGGAGGAACACCTCCTGGACTTCGCCGGGATCGAGCCGGCGAGCGTCGCCGCCGTCGTCCGCGAGACCTACGAGCCGTGATCCTCCTTTCCTGCGTCAACTGCTGCCACAATCCGCTTCAAACGGACTCGCTGGGCACATCGGTCGGCTACTGCACCGAGCACCGGCGCGTGCTGCTCGCTCCCGGCGCGCTCACCTGCGGGCGGCATCTGCGAAAAGACCTGACGGCAGAGACCGCGATCCCGCTTCGAAAGAAGCACGGGGTGCGCTTCACGCCGGCGGACGTCGTGCGCCTCTCCGAGCCGGGCGTGCCCGTCAACGGTGGCTACACGAGCCAGTCGAAAGCGGACGTTCACAGCCTCGAGGCCGATGGCGTGGCGGACGCGGTGCTCGACTACGGCAAGCTCGACTCCAAAATCGGGTCGCTGGCCCAGCTTCGCAGCATCAAGGGTGCGCGGGCCGAGGCGGCCATGCTCTCGCTCTCGCGCGCGTACGTGAACCGCTGCGTGACCCGCGGCGGAAAGTGGACCAGCGGCGTTCACCTGCTGTGGTGGACCCGGCGCCGCCTGCTCGACAAGCCTGCCGTGGCGGTCGACGACATCCGCGCGGAGAGTCCCCTCCCGCTGGCACGGCAGGTCGAGCTCGCGGAATGGTCTCTGATCATGCTCCGCGCCATCTTCATCTCCGATGTCGGCTACTACGCCGGCAAGGCCGACCCGATCGGCAAGCTAGCCGACTTCGCCGAGAAGGCCGCTGAGGGCTCGAGCCAGCTCAGCCCTCGTCGACTGCTCGGCTGGCTCAAGCGCGATGGGATGAAGCTGCTCGACAAAGCGCTCCCCGAGAAGCGCTACGAGACTCTGGCGGAGCAGCTCCGCGCGAAGAACCCGGAGTAGCGGCGAGCCGGAAACGCCCCGGTGCCCGCTGACCCAAAGACGCCGCTAGCTCGACCCCCAACAAGGGGTCGAGCACGGAACCACGCCCGTGGTCGCTCCCGTAGATTCAGGTTCCAGTCCTAGAATTAGGGTGGAGGTTCAAGTCCTCTCCTTCGCACCACGTCGAAAGCGGTTTCGTCGAGACCGCTGCAATGAAACGCTGCTGACGCTCCAAGATGACACCCGGACGGCGACTTCGTCGCCGGAGGGAGCTACTTCCGCGAAGGGAACAGCGTCGTGGACGAGCTTGCCGCCGTCGGCAAGTTCCGCCTCGAGTGACCAGCCGCCGGATGCGGACTGCCGCGCGCGCAGGCGGTGCGGGGCGCAGGGCGAGCTGGCCGGTCGCATGGCGATCGGGCAGGCGCGGCTTCGCGCCAGCTTCACCGCTCGCCGCGGGTGGTCCTGCGCCGACGGCGCGGCGACTCTCATGGAGTGCTTCGACCAGCTCCGGCCAGGTCGCTTCGTCGTATCCGGACTGGTCCGCGAGCCACTCCCGGATCAGGGCTTCGGCCAGGCGATTCCGCTCGCGGATCTCCTGACCAATGTCGGTGACATCGACCACGGTTGCCTCCTCAACCAGGCAGTGGAGCCGAATCGGACTCCACTCGTGGTGAGCCCGACGTCGTCGGCGAACGCGCTCGCGTCGGCATCGACGGGCGGGGGCGCGGCCCGATCTCGGCCCGCCACCGACCGCATGAGGACCCACCAATCCCAGTGTAGGTGCAGCTGCGCGTTCGTTCGCCGACCTCGGCCGGTGGAGCGCGTGCGCCAAATCCGTTAGGCTCGAGGCCATGCGCTTGCTTGGAATCGCGGCGTTCGCCGCGTTCGTTGCGGTGATCGGGTGTGCGGCTGGGTCGGCGGACACCGACGACCCCGGCGCGGGGGGTGGCGCCGGCGGCGGCTCGGGCGGTGGCGGCGGCGGCTCCGGCGGCGGCACCGGGCAATGCGATCTGCCCAAGGTGATGTGCGGCAGCGACTGCGTGGACACGCAGGCGAGCAACGCGCACTGCGGCAGCTGCGGGCAGGCTTGCGGCAGCGGGCAAATGTGCTCGAAGGGCGCTTGCGCCGGGCAGTGCTGGGGCGGCGCTACCGAGTGCTCGGGCCAGTGCGTGAACCTCGAGTCCGATCCGGCAAACTGCGGCGCATGCGGCAACATCTGCGCCGCGGGTCAGGTGTGCTCCATCGGCAAGTGCGCCGATCAGTGCCTGGCGGGCACCACCAACTGCTCGGGCGGCGGGCAGGCTGGCGAGTGCGTGGACCTCGAGACCGACTCGCAAAACTGCGGGGCATGCGGCACCGCGTGCAAAGCTGGTGAGGTCTGCTCGCAGGGCAAGTGCGGGCTGGTGTGCTCCGGCGGCACCACCAACTGCGGCGGCAAGTGCGTGGACACCACGCTCGACCCGAACCACTGCGGCGCCTGCGGTACGGCCTGCCCGAGCGGCGAAGCGTGTCAGACCGGCAAGTGCAGCCTGGTGTGCTCGGGCAGCCTGACCAAGTGCGGCAGCAAGTGCGCCGACCTGACCCAAGACGCGGCCAACTGCGGGGCCTGCGGCACCGCGTGCACCTCGGGCAAGGCCTGCATCGCCAGCAAGTGCACGCTGGTGTGCAGCGGCGGCACCACCAACTGCAGCGACGTCTGCGTCGACACCAAAGTCGATCCGAACAACTGTGGCACCTGCGGCAAAGCCTGCACCACGGGGCTGACCTGCCTGGCGGGCGCGTGCACGCTGGTCTGCCCCACCGGCCAGACCAACTGCAGCGGCGCGTGCGTGGACACCAAGACCGACGCAAACCACTGCGGCACGTGCACGACCAAGTGCCCCACGGGGCAGGTCTGTCAGAGCAGCAGCTGCACGCTGGTCTGCGGCACCGGGCAGACCAAGTGCGGCACCACCTGCGTGAACACCAGCACCGACCCCGCCAACTGCGGCACGTGCGGCAACGCCTGCACCAGTGGGCAGACCTGTCAGAGCGGAAGCTGCGTGAACAGCTGTAACCCCGCCACCAACATCGCGCTCACCGCCACCGCGGCGTCCAGCGGCGGCGGGCTGGTCAGCAACAACGTGGGCCCGAACAAGATGAACGACGGCAAGCTGGAGGCCAGCTGCAGCACCGACAAGTTCCACTGGGTCGACGCCGGCGGCTCGCCGGGCACCGACTGGATCGAGTACACCTGGACCAGTGCCAAGACGGTGAAGCGGATCAGCATCGACACCTCGCTGAACACCAGCTCGACCTGTACCAACTCGGGGCGCACCCTGGCCGGTGGCACGGTGCAGTACTGGAGCGGCAGCTCGTGGGTGACCTCGGGGGTGGTCTCGGGCAAGACCAACGACTGGACGTACACCTTCCCCACGGCCGTCAGCACCACCAAGATCCGCATCTATGGCGTGCACGCCACCACCAGCACGGGCCAGGGCTCCAATCCCGTGATCTTCGAGTGGGAGGTCTTCAGCTGTTGAGCCGCGCGACGCGCACGAGCCGCGTGTAGGTACATCTGCGCCGCACGCTCCGGCTAGAGCGGCCCATGAAGATCCGCTAGAATTGCTGGATGCGCTTACTTGGGGCTCTGGCTTTCGGTGCGTTGGTGGCGGTGTTCGGCTGCGCGTCTGGGGCGGCGGACACGGACGACTTGAACCCAGGTGGCGGCGGCGGGGGCAGCGGGGGCAGCGGCGCCAGCGGCGGTGGGGGCAGCGGCGGCGGCGCGCAGTGCGACTTCCCGAAGGTGACCTGCGGCAGCGAGTGCGTGGACCCGCAGTCCAGCAATTCGCACTGCGGCGGCTGCGGCAAAGCCTGCCCGAACGGCGAGATCTGCTCGCAGGGCGCCTGCGCCGGGCAGTGCTGGGGTGGCGCGACCGAGTGCTCGGGCAAGTGCGTCAACCTCGAGTCCGATCCAGCCAACTGCGGCGCCTGCGGCAACATCTGCGCCGCGGGTCAGGTCTGCTCGATCGGCAAGTGCGCCGATCAATGCCTGGCGGGCACCACCAACTGTTCGAGCGGCGGGCAAGGCGGCGAATGTGTCGACCTCGAGACCAACGCGCAGAACTGCGGCGCCTGCGGCAACGCCTGCAAGGCCGGCGAGGTCTGTTCGCAGGGCAAGTGCGCGCTGGTCTGCTCGGGCGGCACCACCAACTGCTCGGGGAAGTGCGTGGACACCACTCTCGACCCGAACAACTGCGGCACTTGCGGCACCACCTGCCCCAGCGGCGAAGCGTGTCAGAGCGGCAAGTGCAGCCTGGTGTGCTCCGGTGCGCTCACCAAGTGCGGCAGCAAGTGCGTGGATCTGACTCAAGACGCCGCCAACTGCGGCACCTGCGGAACCGCCTGCACGTCTGGAAAGACTTGCCTCGCCGGCAAGTGCACCCTGGTGTGCAGCGGTGGCACCACCAACTGCAACGACGTCTGCGTCGACACCAAGATCGACCCAAACAACTGCGGAGCCTGCGCCAAGGTGTGCAGCACGGGCCTGACCTGCCTTTCCAGCGCCTGCACCCTGGTGTGCCCCACGGGGCAGACCAATTGCAGCAACACCTGCGTCGACACCAAGACCGACGCGAACCACTGCGGCAACTGCACCACCAAGTGCCCCACGGGGCAGGTCTGTCAGGCCGGCACCTGTACCCTGGTGTGTGGCACCGGGCAGACCAAGTGCGGCAACACCTGCGTGAACACCAGCACCGACCCGGCCAACTGCGGCGCCTGCGGGAACGCCTGCACTACTGGCCAGACCTGCCAGAGCGGCTCGTGCGTGAACAGCTGTAATCCCACCACCAACATCGCGACCACCGCCACGGCCACCTCGAGCGGCGGCGGCTCGAGCAGCACCGGTTACGGGCCCGAGAAGATGAACAATGGCGTGCTGGAAGCCAGCTGCAGCACGGACCGCTTTCACTGGGTCACGGCGGGGAGCACGCCGGGCACGGCGTGGATCGAGCTCGACTGGACCAGCGCGAAGACCGTGAAGCGGATCAGCATCGACACGACCCTGAACACCAGCTCGGCCTGCACCAGTACTGGCCGCACCTTGGCGGGTGGCACCATTCAGTACTGGAGCGGCAGCGCGTGGGTGACCTCGGGTACCGTGTCGGGCAAGATCGACGACTGGACCTACACCTTCCCCACGGCTGTCAGCACCACCAAGATCCGCATCTATGGCGTGCACGCCACCAGCACCACCGGCCAGATGTCCAACCCGGCAATCATCGAATGGCAGGTCTTCAGCTGCTGAGCGGTTGAGCACCGGGGAAGGTTCCCCCTCGGCGAAGCGTACGGCGTCGGGAGCATGTCCCAGCGGAGCGCGAAGATTGCTGCAATTGCCGGCGGAGCCATGACCGTGCTGGGGCCCATCTCGGGCATCGCACTGACCGCGCTGTTCACGTCGCGCGCATTCTCTACCGCCACGAGCGTGCCGGCCGAGGGGCGCGCCGCCCACGTGGCCAGCGGCATCGACGGCGCCATGAACTACACCATCGCCGGCGGTGCGGTGGGGGTCATTGGCCTGTGCGTCGTGATCGCCTCGCTCGTCGGCCTGCTGCGTTCCCGCTCGGGCCGGGCCACGGCATAGGTCACGCGCTGGCCGCGCGGGCGCGGGCGCGGAGCTCCATCAGGCGGGCGCGCTCTCGCGCCATGTACGCGAAGACGGCCCGGGCCAGATCGAAGTGATCGTCCATCACGTCGAGCAGGTCGTCCTCGGAGAGCTCGAGCACCAGCGTGTCGGTCTTGGCGACCAGGGTCGCGTCCATCCGCTCGCGGGCCAGGCTGGCCAGGGTGCCCACCAGACTGCCCGGCCCGGCGTGCCCCACCTCGGCGCCGCGCCTGAGCTCGAGCGTGCCGCGACCGACGAACCACAGCCGCCTGCCCCGCAGCGCGCCCTCGCTCACGAGCTCGGCGCGGGCGGCGAGCGAAAGCGGGCGACAGCGCTGGGCAAGGACGGCCAGCGCCTGGATGCCAGCTCGGGAGAGCAACGCGGCCTCCGAGAGCAGCAGCATGCGCTCCACCAGGCCCGCGGGGCGCCCGCTCTCGGCCGCGGGCGCGGCCTCGCTCAGCGGCGGAAACGCGAGCGAAAGACCCAGCTCGTCGATCATCTGGGCGACCGAGGCGGCGTGGTCCATCACCGCGCCGCGCCCCAGATCGGGGTGCCCCTCGAGCACGTCGAACCAGTCCTCGACGGAGAACGCCAGGGCGTGGACGTCGGTCACGGCGCGGGCGGTGCGCGCGTGCGGCGCGTCTTGCATGGCGTCCTGGAAGCCGAAGCCGTCTTCGGGACCGAATTGCCACGGGGTGAGCCCCGGCGCCTCCAGCGCCACCTGACCTTTGACCACGAAGTAGATCTCTTGGCTGGCCTCGCCCTGCCGATAGATCACCTGCCCCGCGTCGAACGCGACGTCGCGCATCAGCGCGGCCACCCGCTCGAGCGTGGCCGCCGAGCGGCGGCCGCCGAAGAGCGTACGCAAGAAGAGCGAACGCTCGACCCGGCGCTGCGCCGCCTCACCCACCGCCGCCTCCGTCGACCGCGGCCGGCGGCGGGACGGTCTCGAGCGGCACCCAGCGACGCTGGCTGAACACGGCGCTCGCCTCGTCGTCCAGGTCGTCGACTGCCAGGGCGCGCACGTGGTACGCGGCCAGGGTCGCCAGCGCGTCGTCGGGATCGGCCAGCATGGCCGCCAGCGCGGCGTCGCGGGTTCGCGGCCGATTCGGCAAGAACGCCGCGGCGCGCTCGGCGCGCTCGCTGGGCGAAAGGTCGTCGGACACCACGCGCAAGAGCGTGCGGGCCTCGTCCTTGGCGCTCGCGGTGAGCGCGTCGATGAACTCCAGAGCGTTGGCGCGCAGGCGCTTGTCGTCGGACTGCAGCTTGAAGTAGACGCTACGCAGATCTTCGCTCTTGTGCAGCATCTGCAAGATGCGGAACGCCCGCTCCCGCGCCTGCCGCTGCTTGTCGGCGATCAGCCCGGCCAGAAGGCGCTGGCTGGCCCGCGCGGCGTCGGGCACGGGCGCCGCCGGCTCGAAGGCCACCTCGAGCGCGGTGAACCGCAGGTGCTCGCGCAGGTTGCGGTCCAGCTCGGCCTCGAGTCGCGGGCGATCGACCTTGATCCCGTCGTGCCGCACCATGCGCCCCAGGGCGCGCAGCACGCGGAAGCGCACCAGCCCGGGGAGATCGGCGACCAGCGCATCGAACAGCAGGCTGGCCGCGCGCGCGCTGCCGACCTCGCCGATGGCACGGGGCAGCTCGCGACGGATCCGCGGCGAGAGCGTGGCATCGGTCAGCGCCGCGCCCAGCGCGGTGAGCGCACGATCACCGTAACCGGCCAGCGTCTGGACCGCCCGCGCGCGGTGGCGCGGCTCTTCCAGGCAGCGGATCAAGAACGGAAGGTCGTCGATCGAGCCGATGGCACCCAGGGCGGCGATGGCCAGATCCGCCTCCTCGGCGTCGTCGGAACGAGCCAGCTCTTGTGCGAGGCCCGAGAAGGTCGCGTCCTTGCGATCGGCGATGGCGCCGGCCAGCGCGATGCGCGCGTGGTGGCAGTCCGGCGCCGTGCCCGAGAGCATCGCGCGGATCTCCAAGTCGTCCGCCGGGGGCGTGGCGGGGGCGCGGCTCAGGCGCTCGACCGCCAAGAATGCCCGCAGCGCGCCGGTGGGGCGAAGCGTGTCCGGAAGCTTGCCGAAGCGGCCCAGCGCCCGGACCGCCGCGGTCACCACGCGCTCGGAGGGGTGCTCGAGGAGCTTCTGCGCGAGCGGCACCCAGTCGCCACGCCGGGCCTCGGGCACCACCTCGAGCGCGCGCAGCAGGACCTCTTCCCGATCGTGGTACAGGATCAACGCCGGGATCAGCCGCGATCGCTGGGCGTCGGCCAGCAGGTTCATCGCGGCCAGCGCGCGGGCGGGCTCGGGGCTCGACAGCGCCTCGATCACGGTCTCGGCGGCGCCGAGATCCAGCTCGGCCAGCGACAGATCCGCGGTGTTGCCCCCGCGCCCCAGAGACTGCCGGAAGAGATCCAGGTACGGCCTGCGGATCATCACGGCAGCGCCAATCCAGACCAGCGAGAGCGCGATCACGCTGGCCGCCAGCACCGTCGGGGTGGCCAGATCGAAGCTGGCCAGCGCCAAGAGCACGCCGGCGCCCAGCGCCTGCGCCGAGCGCCCGAGCACCGAGTCGACCAGGGGCTTGGCGCGATCGCGCACCGCCGCGTCGAGCGGCAAGTAGAGCAGCTCGGCCGAGACGCGATGCAGCGAGTGGCGCAGACCCCCGTCGGCGCCCCGGGTCGCGAGCAACGCCAGGAAGCTGCCCCCCATCAGCAGCACGCCGGCCGACCCCATCACCAGACACAGCGGCAACACCGCCAGCGCCGTGGCCACGCCGAAACGCCTGAGAATGCGGCCGGCCAAGAGCAGCTGCACCGCCAGCGCTGCGGTGTTCAGCGCGCCGTAATACCGCGCGAAGAACGGCCCCAGCTCTTCTTTCGGCAGCCGCGCCGCCGCCTGGCTCTTGAACAAGTAGTCGAGCACCAGCACCGCCAGCGTGGAGCTGACCACCAAGATCGCCACGCGCCGCACGTACGGGTGCTCGGCCAGGACCCCCAGACTGCCGCCCAGCCGCGGGGCCGGCGAGAGGTCGCGGGGGGCGGTGGGCTCGGGGTCTGGGGACTGCGCGACCACCAGCGCGGTGCCCAGCGCCAAGCCAGATGCGACCAGGAGCAGGCTGCCGACCGGCAAGAGCGCCAAGAGCCCGACGGCGATGCCCGAGCCGACCACCGCGCCCAGCACGCCGCCGGCCGAGATTGCCGGGAAGAAGCGCTTGCTCTGGGCGGTGGTGAAGGCCTCGCCGGCGAAGAGCCAGAACTGCACCACGCTGAGCGAGCCTGCGAGCGCGCTCCAGACATAGAGCCCGATGGCCAGGCCCGGCGTGACCGGCCGGAAGTTGAACCAGGTGGTGCCCAGCGCGAACAGCGCCAGCGTGACCACCAGCGCGTTCCGCCGCCCGAAGCGCCGAATGAAGCGAGCGTTCAGGTCGGTGAGCACCAGCCCCAGGGCGGCGACCAGCAGGTACACGATCGGCAGCCGCGTGGGCGCGAGCTGGCCCAAGAAGAGCGCGTCGCGAGCGGTCTCGAGCAGGCTGTGGGCGCCCACCAGACCGAACAGCGTGCCGGCCGCGATCAGCAGCGGCCGGCGCTCGCCGGCGCGCACATCGACCAGCGACAAACGCGCGGAACGCTTGGAATCGACGTCGGTCACGATCTACGGCTCGGCCCTGCCCCCTGACGAAGCCAGGGGTTCAACGCTAGGCTTAGTACCTCGGGTCCGCGATGGAATCGACCACGGCCGTCAATCTGAGCCCCAGCTGCCGCACGCGCAACCTGCGGATCGGCGTGGCGGTGCTGGCGGGCGGCCTCTTGATCGCGACCGTGCTGGCCAAGCTGGGCGTGTACTGGGCGTGGCGGCTGCTCTTGGTGCTGCCCTTCTTGTTTGCGTCGCACGCCTTCCTGCAGGGCCTCTACGGCACCTGAAGCCACAAAGCTTCGCGCGGTCTGCGCGAAACCGACGAGGGTCTCGAGCCGATCATCGCCCCCGAGCAGCGCGAGCGGGTGCGCCGCCGTGGTCAGACCATCAACCTCTGGGCCTGGGGCCTGGCGCTTGCCGCGACGGCGCTGTTCGCGCTCAGCTGAAGCTAGAGCGTTCGCGCGTACCACGCGTTGCAACCGAAGTGCCCGGTCTTGCCCTCGGGCTTCGGCAGTCGCATAAACCCGTTTTCGTCGTACAGGCGCCGCGCGTCGACCATGCTGTCCAGGGTCTCGAGGTACATCCGCCGAAAGCCGCAGCGCTTCGCCTCGCTCAGGCAGCGCAGAAGCAACTCGCGGCCGCAGCCCGCGCCCCGGGCCTCGGCCAGCAGATACATCTTCCGGAGCTCGCAGGTGTCGGTGGCGCCGCCCTGAAGCGGGGCAAAGCCGCCGCCCCCGACCACCCGGCCGCCCTGCTCCACCACCCAGTACCGCGCTCGCGGCCCGGAGTACGCCCGGCTCATGGCGTCCACCTCGGGGTCGTTGATGGCGAACCCCGCGCCGCTCGCGCCGAAGCCAGGCATCACCTCGCGGATCACCGCGGCCATGGCCGCGTCGTCGCGCGCCTCGATGGGGCGCAAGCTCACTTCGCCGACGCCCCCAGCTGCTTCTCGAGGAACATCACCGACAGCAGCGAGAACGTGTCGCGGTTCTCTTTCTTGGTGAAGCCGTGGCCCTCGTTCTTGGCCAGCATGTACCACACGTCGCGGCCGGTCTTGCGCACGCCGGCGACGATCTGCTCTGCCTCGGACGCCGGCACGCGCGGGTCGTTCAGCCCCTGCGCCACGAACAGCGCGCTCTTGATCCGCGCCACGTTGGTGGTCGGAGAGATGCGCTGCAAGAGCGCCTTCATCTTCGGGTCACGCTCGTCGCCATATTCGGCGCGGCGCAGGTCGCGGCGGTACTCGCTGGTGTTGTTCAAGAAGGTGACGAAGTTGCTGATCCCGACCACGTCTACACCGGCCACGATTCGCTCGGGGAAGTGCGTCAGCGAGGCGAGCACCATGTACCCGCCGTACGAGCCGCCGAACACGGCCACGCGCTTCTTGTCGAGCTCGGGCCGCGTGCCGACCCAGTCGAGCAGCGCACCGATGTCCTTCACGCTGTCTTCGCGCTTTTCGCCGTTGTCCAGCAAGAGGTAACTCTTGCCGTAGCCGTCCGAGCCGCGCACGTTGGGCACCAGCACGCTGATCTTGCTCTGGGTCACCAGATACTGAATCAGCGGCGACAGCTCGGGGCGCGCCTGCATCTCGGGCCCGCCGTGGATCCAGACCACCACCGGGCGCGGGCCGTCGGCCTTGGCCGCATAGTAGAAGGCCGGCACCGACAGGCCGTCGAAGCTCTTGAAGCGCACCAGGGTGGGCTCGACGAAGCGGCTCTTGGGCAGCCCGCCGATCTCGCTCTCGGTCCAGCGCTCGAGCTTGCCCCGGCCCACGTCGAAGCTGAAGGCGTCGCCGGGGGTGGTGGCACTGGCAAAGGTGAAGCCCAGCACGCTGGCCTTGCGCGCGAACCTGAGACCCGAGATCACGCCCTTGGGCACGCCGGGGACGACGCGATCTTTCTTGGTGGCCGTGTCGAGCAGGCGCAAGACCGAGAGGCCGTCTTCGTTCACGCAGAAGGCCAGCGTTCGGCCGTCCGGCGAGAGCGCGATCTCTTCCACGTTCCACTTGATGTGCCGGGTGAGCGGCTTCCAGGGGGCGTCGGCCTTGATCAAGTCCACCTCGTAGACCTCGGTGAACTCACCCTCGCGGTCGCTGGTCACGAACGCGCGCTTGCCGCTTGGATCCAGCGTGGCCGCGCGGTACGCGGCCACCGGCGCCTCGGGGCTGATCCGACGCACCGCCTTGGACTCGAGATCGGCCAGGTGGATGCGCGAGTCGTTGATGGACACGTACTCGAGCAGCAAGAGCTGCTTGTCGTCGGCCGAGAACTCGAGCGGCACCCAGTGTCCCGTGCGCTCCAAGAGCAGCTTTGCGCTCCCGGCGGTCTGGCCGTCGCTGAGCCAGATGTCGATGTCCCGACCGTTGCGGGCGTTGCTCGAAAACGCCAGTTTGTCGCCCTTCTTGGACCACGCGTACGCCTCGTTGCGGCTCTTGCCGTTGGTCAACAGCACCGACTCGCCGGTCTTCAAGTCCTGCCGATGGAGCTGGAACTGCTCGTTGCCGCCGGTGTCGCTGCTGAACAGCAGGGCGTCGGTCGAGCCGGGTGGAAAGCTGGGGCGGCTGACCGGCTCGCCGCGGAAGGTGAGCTGCGTGCGCGCCCCCAGCGGCCGCTGCACCCAGTGGGTCTGAGCCGTCTGCCCGAAGCGCGTGGTCACCAGCACCGAGCGACCGTCGTCGGACAGCGCCCCGAGCGGCGCCGAGCGGGTCTCCAGAAAGCGCCCCAGCCGCGTGCGCAGCGCGTCGGGGATGGCCGGCACGCCGTCCAGCAGCAGCGGGCCGCCGGGCTTGTCGGCCGCGCTGCCCGCGCTGGGTGCGCCCGCGGGCACCTGGCTCACGCTCACCGCGGCGGTCGGTGCGCTGGCTGCGGGCGGAGCTTCGGGCTCGCGCAGCGGCGGCGCGGCGCAGGCGGCAAGCAGGCAAAGCACGAGCGGCAGCCGGGTCTTCATGCGCCCGGGTGTAGCCCCGCCGGCCACGGATCGGAAGCGGGAGAAATCCCCTATTTTACAAGAGCCCGATCCGGCGGCGCAGCGCGAACGCGGCATCGCTGACCCAGAACCGAAGCAGGTCGTGGGTCAACGCAATGCCCTGGGCCAGGGCCGCGCCGCGCAAGCCGGCCAGGTCGCCTTCCATGCGGCGCACCATGGCGACGGACGACGGCAGGTCGTCGGCCAAGAGCACCGCCGCGCGCGAGGCGATCTTCTTGTGCTCGAAGGCCCACTGCTCGAAGTCGGGGCGCGGCCCCGCCATGAACGCCGCCGCGTGCTCTTCCAGCGCGCGGCGCGCCCGACGCGAGAGCGCCTTCTGCACCCGCTTGCTGTGCTGCACCAAGAAGTCTTCGTCGGCCTGACCGGCGCCGAAGCTGGGGTCGAGGATGCGACAGGCCGCCAGCATCAACAGCGCCACCTCGGTGGGGGCGAGCCGGCCGAGCACGTGAGCGCCTCGGGCGAGCAGCGCGAGCGGGCGCGCGAACAGGAACACCTGCTCGGACTCGCGCAGCGTGGCGACGTGGGCCGGCACCAAGAGCCCGGGCGGGTCGGTCAGCTCGATCTCGAGCATGCCCCCGTGGGCGCGGTGCAGGTAGAGGTCGAACTCGAGGGTGCCGAACACCCCGGCAACGCGGTCGGCCAGCTGCTTGAGCGGGTGCCCCGACCGTGTGGTGATGCGATCGCGCGAGCTGACGCCCCAGCGCTCGAGCTCGGGCGGGTGGACCTTGCCCACGTTCTCGCTGATGGCCGCCAGCACGGCCAGCGCCGGATCGGTGCCGCGGGCGTCCACGCCGCGGAACGCCGTGTCGTCGAAAGAGAGCGGGCGTGACCGCGCGAAGTGGGACGGGCGCGCGGCGACCGTGGCCTTCTCGAGGTCGTTGGCGAAGCCCAGTGCCACCAGCGGCGCCATGGCCAGCGTCGCCTCGTCGGCGCGCTTCAGGCCCTGGAAGCACTCCAGAATGGCGCTCCAGGTCTCGATCTTGGTGACGTCGATCTCGAGCAGTCGCCGGAGCTCGATCAACGCCTGGGGGAAGTGGCCCGAGAGCCGCAGGCGCTTGGCCAGCTCGGTGCGAAGCGCCGGGTTCTCGGTGTCGGCGGCCAGCGCGCGCTGCAGGGTGTGAAGCGCGCGATCGACCAGCTCCATTTCGTCGGCCAGCACCTGGGCGATCTCGAGCTGAATGGCCGAGCGCTTGCGGGGGTCGTTCAGGCTGTCGGAATAGCCGCTGAGCGCGCCGATGTAGTAGTCCCAGCGCGGGTCTTCTCCGAGCAGCTTCTGCTCGATGAGCAGATCCTTGAACTCGGCGGCGATGGTGCCCTCGGTGCCGACCAGGCTCACCGCCTGCTCGTAGGCATTGGCCGCGGCGTCCAGGTTCTTGTTCTGGCGGTTGAGCCGGGCCAAGAGGCTGAGGGTCTCGGCGCGTTCTTTGTTGGACGACGCCACGCTCACCAACTCGGCGGCGGTGTTGGCCGCGGCGTCCATCTGCCCGCGACGCATCTGGATCTCGAGCACGCGCGTCAGCGCCTCGCGGTTCTTGGCGTGCAGCGACAGCACCCGCTCCAGGCTGACCAGAGCCCGCGCCTCGTCACCCAGCTCGTCTTTCAAGATGCGCGACAGCATCAGGTGCGCTGCGATCTCGATCTCGGGCGGCGGGTTGGCGGCCAGCGCCTGCTTGAGGCGGTCGACCGCCTCGGCCCACTGCTTGTCGCGCGAATACAGGTCACCCAGGCGCATCAAGGTGGGAATGTGCCGCGGCAGGTACTCGAGCGTGCGGTGCAGCGCCGCGATGGCGGCGGGCACGTCGCGCTTCTCGTCGGCCAAGATCTCGGACACGTCGAGCCACAGGCTGGCCATGCGTTCGCGATCGGTGGACCACTGCGCGGCCTGGCACAGCGTGTCGAACAAGCGATCGAACTCGCGCCGCCCGGTGAGCAAGCGGCGGATCTCGACCGCGGCCTCGACGCTGTCGGGGTGTTTCTCGAGCGCCGCCTCGAGGGCCATCACCGCGCCTTCCACGTCGCCCTTGGCGAGCAGCGCGTTCGACGCCTTGACCAGCAGCGAGGCGCCGATCCCCTTGTCCCCCAGCACGCGGAAGGCAAGCTCGGCCGCCTCGCCCAGAAGGCCCGGATCTTGGCTCTGCTCGGCCATGCGCGTCACGCCCAGCGCCGCCGCCAGGTTGTCGCGATCGCGCCCCAGAGCCGCGCGGAAGGTGTCGAGTGCGCTGGGGTCGCCCAGGGCTTCCAGCGCCTCTGCGAGCCGCGTCTGGTGCACCGCGGCCAGTGCCGGCGACGACAGCGTCGCCCCCAGCTTGGCGTCCACGTGGGTCAAGAGCTGCACGTCACCGCTGCCGAGCGCGATCCGCTCGAGGGCGTAGAGCGCGCCGGGATCGGACGGCGAGAGCTGGAGCACCGCGATGTAGGCCGCGCGCAACTCTTCGGGCTTTCCGACTCCGCGGATCTCTTCCAGCCGGGCCAGCTCTTTGAGCGCCGCCACGCGCGCCCCCGGGTCGGCGAGCACCCGGGCCTCGGTGGCGTACACCCGAGCCAGCGGCTCCCAGGCGCCCACCTCGGTGTACAGCGGCTCGAGCGCCAGCAGCGCGCCCAGGTGCGACGGGTCCCGAGACAGCACGGCTTCGAAGGCGTCGATCGCCCGGCGCGTGTCGCCCAGCTCGTCGCGGTAGAGCTCACCCTGGCGGAACAGCGCCACCATGGCGATGGCCGGGTCCTTGGCGTTGGCCACCTCGCGCGCCAGATCTTCACCGAGGCGACGGAACTCTTTGGCCAGCGTGAGCAGGCGCGAGCGACCGTCGGCCGCCGGCCGGAACTCGGGCACGGCCACCAGCGCCTGCTCGTACGCTGCCAGGGCCCGCTCGGGCTGCGCCAGACGGTTCTCGTACACCTCGCCCAGGTGGAAGGCCGCCCGAGCGCGCTCGGCCGGGTCTTTCAGTCCCGACAGCTCGAGCTCGATCAGCTTCACCAGCTCGGCCCACTGGCCCCGCTCCGCGAGCTTGCGCCCCAGGGCGTGCAGCGCCGGCTGATGGAATGGGTCGGCGTCGATCGCGCGCCGGTAGAAGTTGATCGCGTCCTCGTCGCGGCCGATGCGCTCTTCGCTGAGCTCGCCCATCTTGTAGAGCAGCGCGGCGGCTGGCACCCCCTTCGCCGCGACCTCGAGCTCGCGCTTGTAGGTGTCGAGCAGATCTTCCCAGCGGCCCGCTTGATAGTACAGGCGCCCCAGGCTGCTCAGCGCCGGCTGATACCCACGATCCAGCTCGACCACGTGCTTGTAGCGGCCGAGGGCGCTCTCGAGATCGCCGAGGCAATCTTCGTAAACCTCGCCCGCGCGGTGGTAAAGCATCACCGCCTGGCGCTTGTCGCTCGCCTTCTCCGCTTCCAGCTCCAGCGCCCAGACCAGCTCTTTGTACTTGCCGGCGCGCTCGGCGGCGCGCTGCACGGCGTGGATGCCGCCCACGTGCCCCGGCGCCACGTCGAGCACGCGCTTGTACGCGCTCATGGCGTGGGCCGGCGAGCCCAGCGCGTCTTCCCAGACGCGACCGATCTTGAACAGGTACGTGATCTTGGTCTCGGCCTCTTTCCCCTCGTCCACCGCGCGCTCGAACAGCTCGACCAGCTCACGCCACTTGCCGGCCTGCTGGTAGATGCGCGACAGCGCCTTGAAGCTGGCCGAAAACCCGGGCAGAAGGCCCAGGGCGCGGGAGTGGTGCAAGGTGGCGTGCTCGACGTTGCCGAGCCGCTCTTCGTAGATGGCCGCGACGCGAGCGTGGGCGCTGGCCTTGCGTGCCGCGTCGGCGGTGGCCCCGGCTTCGGCCAGGTGCATCCCGATCAGCTCGGCCCAGTTCTGCCGCCGGGTGAAGATCTTGCCCAGGGCCTGAAGCCCCGGCAAATAGGTCGGGTCGAGGGCAAGCGCGCTCGAGAACCAGGTGATCGCCCGGGCCTCGTCGTTCAGACGCTCGTCGGCGATCTGACCGATGCGGTGTTGAATGCCCACCTTCTCGGCATCCGATCGGGCCAGCTCGCTCAGCCGCTCGAGCACCGTCGCCAGGGCGTCCCAGCGCTTCAGCATCTCGTACAGGCGCGCCAGGGCCTCGAGCACCATCGGCTCGTGGGGCAGCTCGCTCGCTGCGCGCTCGAAGGCGCTCAGGCCTTCGTCCATGTGGCCCAGGCGATCGACCAAGACCCGCCCCATGCGGTAGTAGGCCATCGCGCGCACGGTCGCGTCGCCGGCCTGCTCGGCCTCGCGCTGCAACACGAAGGTCAGATCGCGCCAGCGCTGGTGGGCGTAATGCAGGCGCTTGAGCGCCTCGAGCGCGGCAGGGGCCCGGGGGTCGAAGCCCAGCGCCTCGTTGTACAGCTCGGTGGCGGTGCGGCTGTCACCCTTGCGCGCCTCGACCAGCCGCGCGCGTTCCACCAGCAGCGCGGCGCGGTGCCGCGTGTCGCCCGACACCGCGTTGGCCGAGCGTTCCAGTGTCTTGTCGAGGGCGTCCCAGGCCTTGGCTTGGGTGTCCACGCGCTCCAGCGCCTTCAGATACGACGCATTCTGCCCGTCCAGCTCGACCGCCGCGGCGTAGGCGTCCCGCGCCTCGCGCTTCTGCGCCAGGTGGTCTTCGAGGATCCGCCCCTTTTCGTAGAGCAGCTGGGCCTTGAGCGTGGGCTCCGACAGGTAGCGCGCCTCGGCGTCGAACAGGGGCAGCGCCGCGTGGAAGCTCTTCTTGGCGCACAGCACGCGCCGCGCGCCGCGCAACGTGGGCACGTGGTCGGGGCAGGTGGCGTAGGCCTTCTGGTAGTGATCGGCGGCGCTCACCAGCTCGCCGAGCGGCGACTCGTAGAGCCGCGCGATCTCGAAGTGCAGCCGGCCCACCCGCAGCGGGTCACGCTCTTTGGCGAGATCGGCCTCCAGCTTCTTCAGCGCGCGCTGCGCCCAGACCGGCGTCTCGCTGGCGGCAGTGATACCCAGCCCAGCGTTGGTCTTCAGGTGCTCGCGCGGGGCAGCCCCGGGCGGCGGCGGAGACTGGGGCAGCGGCGGTGGAATGGACTTCGGCGCGGTGGGCCGGGGCGTCTCGGTGGCCGAGCCCACCGCGACCGGTGGCGGCACCACGCGCACCGAGCCGCCGGTGGCGGGCGTGGTGCCCGAAGGCCGGCGCGGCGGCGGCGGCACCGCGGACTTGGGTCCCGACCCCGGTGGGGCCGGCGCCGGAGGCTTGCGCGGCGGCGGCGGCACCGAGCGCTTCCCCACAGCAGGTGGATTCTTCTTCCCCGAGTCGTCGTTCGCAGCCATGGCTCGCGCGACGAAAGACGCTACCACGCCGGGCGCGGGGCCCGGAGCCTCCCTTTTTGCCGGGCGAGCGAGCTATGCTCCGCACCCATGTTGGACCGCGAGATCGTCGAAAACGAGCGGACAAAGTACGGGTGCGGCTGCGACATCGGCAGCGAGCTTCAGCGCCACGGCCGCCCGCTGCACATGGCCGCTCGGCCCGCCGAGCCGCCCCGCGCGCCCCGCGGCACGCGCCGCACCGCCCACAGCTGGGACGCCGAGGCGGCGAAGCGCATGCTGATCAACAACCTCGACCCGGCCAACGCCGTGGATTGGGAGCACCTGATCGTCTACGGCGGCAGCGGGCGCGCCGCGCGCAACTGGCACGAGTACCACAAGCTGGTGAGCGTGCTCGACGGCCTCGGCCCCGACGAGACGCTGTGCGTGCAGTCCGGGCGCGCGGTGTACGTCGCCAAGACGCACGAGCACGCGCCGCGGGTGCTCATCGCCAACAGCAACCTGGTGCCGAAGTGGGCCACGCAGCAGAGCTTCGACGCGCTCGATCGCATGGGCCTCACCATGTACGGGCAGATGACGGCCGGCTCGTGGATCTACATCGGCACGCAGGGGATCTTGCAGGGCACGTATCAGACCTTCCTGGCCGCCGCCGAGAAGCACTACGGCGTGCCGTCGCTCAAGGGCAAGTGGGTGCTGACCGCGGGCCTGGGCGGCATGAGCGGCGCGCAACCCATGGCCGTGACCATGAACGAAGGCGTGGTGATCGACGTCGAGGTGCGAGCCGATCGCGTCGAGCGCAAGGTGGCCGAGGGCTACTGCGACAAGATGACCCACTCGCTCGACGAAGCCCTGGCTTGGGCCGACGAAGCGAGGCGCGCGGGCCGCGGCCTGTCCATCGGGCTGGTGGGCAACGCCGCCGAGGTCTACCCCGAGCTGGTGCGCCGCGGCGCGATCCCGGACATGGTCACCGACCAGACCCCGGCCCACGATCTGGGCGCCTACGTGCCCGAGGGCGATCTGGCCGAGCTCGACGCGCTGCGCGGCAAGGACCTGGGCGAGTACCACCGGCGCTCGATCGCGGCCATCGCCAAGCACGTGAGCGCGATCCTCGAGATGCAGCGCCGCGGCGCCATCGCCTTCGACTATGGCAACAACCTGCGGGCGCAGGCCGAGCTCGGCGGCGTCAGCGTGCGAGGCGACGACGGCGCCTGGAAGTATCCGGGGTTCGTTCCCGCCTACATTCGGCCACTGTTCTCTCGCGGCATGGGCCCGTTCCGCTGGGCCGCGCTGAGCGGCGATCCGAAGGACATCTATGCCCTCGATCAAGAGCTCTTGCGGGTGTTCCCGGACGACGAAGGCCTCCGGCGCTGGGTGAGCCTGGCCAGCGAGCGCGTGCCGTTCTTGGCGCTGCCCACCCGCATCTGCTGGCTCGGCTACGGTGACCGCGCCAAGTTCGGCCTGGCGATGAACCGCCTGATCCACGACGGCAAGGTCAGCGCGCCCATCGCCATTGGCCGCGATCACCTGGATTGCGGCTCGGTGGCGTCGCCCGATCGGGAGACCGAAGCGATGAAGGACGGCTCGGACGCCATCGCGGACTGGGCGCTGCTCAACTTCGCGCTCAACACCGCCTCGGGCGCGTCGTGGGTCAGCTTCCACCATGGCGGCGGCGTGGGCATCGGCAACTCGCTGCACGCCGGGATGGTGGTCGTGGCCGACGGCACCGACGAGCGGGCCGAGCGCCTCGAGCGCGTGCTGACGGTGGATCCGGGCGTCGGCGTCGCGCGCCACGCCATCGCGGGCTACCCCGAAGCCATCGAGACCGCGAACGCCAAGGGCGTCGTGGTGCCCTGACCCGGCCCCGCCGACACCCCCCGCGGATCACGCCCCGTGTTCCGCGCTTCCTGTCCGCCACGCGGACACCAGGTGAGGAACACGCCCCGTGTTCCGCGCTTCCTGTCCGCCACGCGGACACAACCTGTGGAACACGCCCCGTGTTCCGCGCTTCCTGTCCGCCACGCGGACACAACCTGTGGAACACGCCCGTGTTCCGCGCTTCCTGTCCGCCAC
>JAKLKA010000103.1 GCA_023150915.1 Polyangiaceae bacterium | reverse complement strand
GGGGGCGGTGCCGGCACGGGCGGCGCGAGTGGCTCCGGGGGCGGTGCCGGCACGGGCGGCACGGGCGGCGCCGGCACGGGCGGCGCCGGCGGGATCGGACCGACCGGCCCGTTTTCGCCCTCGGGTCCCATCACGCTCACCAGCGGTCAGACGGTGAGCGGCCTGCACATCACCGCTTCGAGCGGACCGTGCATCCAGGGCTCGGGTGTCAGCAACGTGCGCATCACCAACAGCAAGATCGGGCCCTGCGGGCCGGGCGCCGAGGGGGTGGGTGTTCGCCTGTACCAGAGCCACGACGTGCGCATCGATCACGACGCCTTCGACGACGTGTCCACCGCGCTCTATGCCCTGGACGACACGACCGGCAGCATCGTCTTCGACCACAACCGGGTGACCAAGCTGCGGGGGCCGATGCCTCGCGGTCAGATGGTCCAGTTCGACAAGATCCAGGGCCCCGGCCACCGCATTCTGTGCAACATCAGCGACTCGACCGTGCCGGGCTACCAGGCCGGACCCGAAGACCACATCAATATGTACAAGTCGAGCGGCACGGCCCAGAGCCGCATCGAGATCGCCTACAACCGCCTGCGGGGCGGCGGCCCCAGCACCTCTGGCTCGGGGATCATGACCGGGGACAGTGGGTCGACCCAGATCTACATCCACCACAACACGATGGTCGAGACCGCCAACGTCGGCTTCGCCATCGCCGGCGGCAGCCAGATCACCTTCGAGCAGAACCGGGCCTATAGCCCGAAAAACCCGTACTCGAACGTGGGGGCCTACGTGTGGGCGCAGGGCGGTGTGACCTGCCAGGACAACGCGATGATCGGCAACCGCACCAATTGGATCAACAAAGACGGGACGCCGAACCACTTCTGGGACGGCAAGAACTGCCAGAACACGACCATGACCGGCAACGTCTGGGGCGACAGCACACTCGGCGCCGCCATCTTCGACGAGGCCTACGCCCAGTGTCAGTGACCCACGGGTCCGCCGAACACTTGGACATCGGCTCGAGCAGTGCTCAATATCCGCGAAAATGGCGCTGACGGTCATCGTGCGCTCGGGCGACGTGAAGTCAGCACCGAAGGTGACGTTCGATGCGCCGCGCATCGTGGTGGGCCGCGGCGAAGGCTGCGACGTGCGCTTGCCCGACCCCAGCGTGAGCCACCGGCACGCCTCGATCCGCCAGCGCGGCAGCGAATACATCGTGGTGGACGAGGGCAGCACCAACGGGACCTTCGTCGGCCCGGTGCGTCTCTCGCCCCATTCGCCGCGCGTGGTCCGGGGCGGCGACATGGTGCGCATCGGTCGCATCTGGCTCGAGCTGCGCGTGGAGCACATCGTGCCCACGGCCGCCGCCAACGTCGCCACCAAAGAGATTGCCCTCGGGCTGGTGGCCGAGGCGCTGGCGGCTCAGGGCGATCCGTCGGCGGTGCGCGTGTTCGTCACCGAGGGGCCCGACGCGGGGCGTGAGCTTTCGCTGGCCGAGCCGGGTCGCCCGTATGCGCTCGGGCGGGGGCAAGGCGCCGATCTGGTGCTGGACGACGCCGACGCTTCGCGGAAGCACGTGGAGCTGATGCGCAAGGGCTCTCAGGTGCTGGTGCGCGATCTGGGCAGCAAGAACGGCGCGCTGCTGGGCGACAGCCGCCTCGAAGCGGGGAAGGACGTTCCCTGGCCGCGCGGCACGCCGCTGCGCGTCGGGGCCAATCTGCTGAGCTACGACGACCCAGTGGGCGAGGCGCTGGCCGAGCTCGAGCGCGCCGCCGACGAGCGCATGCGCGACGACGAGCTGATCGACGCGCCCAACGCTTCACCCCAGCCGGCGCCCGCCGCCGACGAGCCCGAGCCCGAGGCGTCGAGCCCACTCGCGGCAGAGCTGGCACCGCGCGCGGCCTCGCCCATCGCCAAGGTCCCCGAGCGCGCGCCGAAGAAGGCCTCTGCCGAGCGCCGCGGGTGGTCGCTGACCGACGTGGTGGTGGCACTGATCGCCATCACCGTGCTGGTGGTGAGCCTGTTGGGGCTGCTGTGGTTGTTCAAGGCGACCTGAGCCCGAGCCAGCGCCGGCACGGGGCCCCGAACGTCAGTCCTTCTTCGGCCCCTCGTCGTAGCCGCGCGGCCGGTACTTCTTCTCGATTCCGCCGTGCTCTTCGCCGCGGTGCACGATCTCGGTGGCGAAGTAAGCCAGCCACGACCCGGCGTGCTTGTCGGCCAGATCGAGCAACTCGGCGTTGTGCGGCTCGACCGCCTTCTTGTCCCACAGGCACTGCAGACCCAGTGCCAGCAGGTTCGGATCGTTGGGCCCGAGCTCGAAGCCGGTCTTGTAGTGCTGCCAGGCCTCGTCGGCGCGGTTCATGCGGCACAGCGTGTCGCCATAATAGACGTGCGCCATGGGCCACTGGGGCGCCAGGCGTTTGGCCTCGGCGTTGACCTCGAGCCGCTTCGGCAAGTCGCCGTTGTGCGCGCCGATCATCACCGAATAATTGAGGTGTGCCTTGGCGCTGTTCGGCGCCGAGCGCTGGGTGGCGCGCCAGAAGGTGAGATCGCTGGTGTAGTCGATGGCGTGCCAGCGCGACTTGACCGCCTGGAAACCGAAGAAGCAGGCGATGGCGATCACCGCCGCGCGGCGGGTGCCCGACCGCAGCACCAGCAGGGCCATGGCCGCCCCGATCACCAGCGACGTGCCCACCACCGGCAAGTACCAGAAGCGTTCGGCGCGCACCGTGGGCAAGAGCACGGGGATGTTCGAATGGGGGAAGTACGCGATGGGGATCCACATCAACCCGACCGCCAAGAGCAGGCCGGGCCAGAGCGCCGCCGCGGGCGCTGCCGCGCCCTGCCGCCGCGCGCGACGCTCGTCCCGCCAAGCGACAATCCAGAGCCCCACCGAAGCGACCGGCGGCGCGACCAGGGCAAGGCCGCCGAGCACGCTCTCGGGGAAGACCAGCCGCGCCGGCACCGGCTCTTGCGGGAACGAGTAGTCACCCGACAAAGTCCACGGGAAAACCACCTGGCCGAGCCCCCGAAAGTAGACCCGGAGCGCGCCGGCCACCCGATGGGGGAAGTCGGCGTTCACCAGCGGGTTGTTGATCGGATCTTTCGGCAGGCGCGGTTGCTGGAACCAGCGCATGAAGGCGTGCAGCGCGCGCTTGCCCAGCGGCTCGCTGGCGGCCAGCGGCTCGGCCAGATCGGCCGGCAAGGTGATGGGGAAATACTTGCGGCGCACATAGGTGTACGCCACCAGCGCCCCGGCTGCGGCCGCGAGCGCGAAGAGCGCGCGCGCGAATCGCCACGGGCGACCCGGATGCAGCGCCGGTGCCCAGACCAGCGCCGCAAAGGCCACCAGGGGGACCGCCACGAGCACGCTCTCTTTGCTGAACAGCCCGAAGCCCACCGCGGCGAACACCCCCGCGGGCATCAGCCAGAGCGGCAGGCGCAGCGCCGCCAGCGCCAAGAGCACACCGAGCCCCCCGAGCACGTCGGCGATACCGACCACGCCGGTCACGGCTTCGGTGATGACCGCGGCGGTGACGAACGCGCCACCCACCAGCCACGAAGCGTCGCGCCGGCGGGTGATGGCGAAGGCCAGGCTGGCGAGCAGCGCGCCGTTGACCGCGTGCAGCACCACGTTCACCCAGTGGTGAAGCCAGGGCAGCTTGCTCAGATGCCAGAGCAAGCGCCAGATGATGTTGGGAATGGGGCGGTAAGAGCCGATGGTGCGCTCGGGCAACAGCCCCCAGAAGTCCCGCTTGAAGACGTCCCAGAACGGTACCTTGCCGCCGTTGACGTATGGGTTCGCGAGCAGGGCCTCTTGTTCGTCGAAGATGTAGTTCGAGGCCGGGCTGCGGACGAACAGAATCGCGGCGACGGCGAGCGCCGGTGTGAACGCGATCCAGAAGGTCGGGTCTTGCTCGCGGAAGTAGCGCGCCACCCACCCGGCGGCGCGCCGCCACCAGGGCGCGCGCGGCGCTGCCGGGCCGCCGCCGGGCACGGCGGCTTCCGCAGGCGCGGGCGACACCGGCTCCGGTGCCGCCGCCGTCAGAGCTTCTTCGGTTCCTCGATCGGCCACACGTCGCCCCAGAGCGAGCCCCCGCCGTCGATGTAATACGTGGATCCGGTCACGAAATCGTTCTGGTCGCTCGCCAGGAACACCACCACCCGACTCACCTCGTCGACCGTGCCCAACCGCTTGAGCGGCGTCGCGCGACGGGAAAGCTCGAGGGTCTCTTCCCCATATTGCTGGGTGCCGCTGGAGCGGATGGTGCCCGGCGCGCAGGCGTTCACCCGAATGCCGAACTGCGCCCACTCGACCGCCAGGGTCTTGGTCATGTTCTCGACACCCGCGCGTGCAGCGCCGGTGTGGACCATGCCGGGAAAGCCCCGGGCAATGTTGGCGATCACGTTGACGATCCGGCCGCGGGTCTGGGGGATCATCGCCGCATTCGCGGTGGCCAGCGTCATGTAGAACAGGCCGTTCAGGTTGTTGCGGATCACGGCCTCGAACCCCCGAGCGCTCAGGTTCTGCGCGGGGCTCGGGAACTGGCCCCCGGCGTTGTTCACCAGCACGTCCACGCGCCCGAAGGCCTCGAGCACGTTCTTCACGAAGCCTTCGCAGCTCTCGGGCTCGCGCACGTCCAGCGTGAAGCCCACGGCCTGGGCGCCGTGCGCGCGCAGCGCTGCCAGCCCTGCGTCCAGGTTCTCTTGCTTGCGGCTGCCGATGGCGACCTTCGCGCCGAGGAAGGCCAGCTCGTGCGCCACGGCCAGGCCAATGCCCGTGCCGCCACCGGTGATGATGGCCACCTGTTCAGCGAATAGCCCCGGTGCGAAGATGCTGCGATTGGCTGGCACGGCCGCACCGCCTACACCGAACCGCCACGGGACGGAAGCCAAGGCCCGGCTCCTCGCGCAAACGGGGCGCTAGTCACTATTTTCGTCGTGCTCGCGGCGCTGGCGCTTCTCGACGAGCGGTTCAAGAATCCGATCTTCCAGCCGTATCGCTCTGGGGGGAAACGCATGCACGCCTCATCACCGCTCGCCGCTTCGCCGGATCCGCTCGGCTGGCGCCACGAGCTCGCGCCGCTCTTGGAAGCGTGGGCGATTGGGTGAACATCGAGGTGCGAGACAGCGGCGCCGGGATCCCCCCGGAAGTGCTGCCGCGGGTGTTCGCGCCATTTTTCACCACCAAGCCCGCCGGCGTGGGCACGGGGCTGGGGCTGTCGATCTGCAAGGACATCGTCTCGGGCATGGGCGGCACGATCGGCGTCGAGAGCACCGTTGGGCTCGGGACGCGCTTCGTGGTGCGCCTGCCCAGCGCCATTGCGCCCGGCGCCGGCAAGGCCGCCAGCATCGTCCCGCTGGGTGCGGCCGGCCCCCGTCCGCGCGTCTTGGTCGTGGACGACGACGCGCAGGTGGCGACCTCGCTCGCGCGCATGCTGCGCTTGCACTTCGAGGTGCTCACCGCGCAGTCTGGGCGCGCCGCGCTCGAGCTCTTGGCGAGCGAGCCGGCCATCGACGCGCTGGTGTCCGACGTGATGATGCCCGACGGCAACGGCCTCGAGCTGCAACGCGCGCTCGGGGGGACGCGACCCGAGTTGGCCCGGCGCGTGGTGTTCGTGACCGGTGCGGCCAGCGACGGCGAGGTCCGCGCCAGCCTCGAGCGCACGGGCCAGCCCTGGCTCGAGAAGCCGGTGAGCTCCGCCGCCCTGCTCGCGCTGCTGACCGAGCTCGTGGCCGGGGTCAGCGCCGGCTCAACAGCATCGACGTGAACGCGAGGCCGATCGGCACCACCACCAGCAGCACCAAGATCAGCCAGGCGGCCGGCCGCGCAAAGTTGAAGGTCTGGCCGATGCCGAGGCGCTTCGGGATGAACAGCGCCGGGTCGTCGGGCGCGTAGTAGATCATGCCGCCCCAGCGCCAGCCGTCGCGGCGCGTGCCGAGCGCCACACCACCCAGCGCCGAGAGCTGACGCTGCACGGCGGCGAGCGGGGCCAGGAACGCCACCAGCGAGCCGACCGCGCCGCCGGCGCTGAGCACCAGCGCCACGGCCACCGTGATCCCCAGCAGGTGCGACCAACCCGGCAGGCTGCCGATGGCGATCCCCAGCCAGCTCACCGCCACGGCGGCGTTCACGCACAGCATCAGCACCTCGATCATGCGCACCAGAAGCTCGCGCCGGCGGCGCGAAGCCCGGGCGTAAGCCTCGGTGTGGGCCGTGGGCAGCGCCCAGCGCTCGCGCGCCACGCCCACCACCAGAAACCAGCAAAGCGCCCAGCAGAACAGCATGATCCCGCCCAGCGCCCAGAGCTCGTCCGGGCTGCCCCAGCGGTTCGGACGCCCCGCCGCGTCGAAGTGCAGCGGCACCAGCACGGGCAGCTGGCCGCGCACGAACACGAAGGCCGCCGCGCTGAGCGCGATCAACGCGCCGTGGGCGATCTGCAGGGGCAACGATACGTATTGCTTGGCGGGCGGCGGCTCGGTGAGCGGCACGCGGAAGCGCAGCGAAGCCTCTGCCGGCTTCGCGCTCTTCACCGCGCCCACGACCTCGACCAGAAGCCAGGCGATGGGCGCGAACGGCAGCAGCGTGGCCACGAGCACCGCCGCAGGCAAAGGTGCGAACGCCGCCGCAGCGACCCCCACCAGGGCCGAGGCCAGCGTGACGCCCTGAACGCGACGTACCCTTGCGCGATCTCGCTCGTCGAGCCGCCGCCCCAGGTCCATGTAGAACACGCGCTCGCCATCGGCGCGCGCGACCAACCACACCACCAGCACCACGGTGACGATGGTCGAGGCCAGGATGATTCGTGACAGCATGACTCTCTCCGCTCTGGTTCAGCGCTCGAAGAACCGCTCGAGGGCGGTCTCGAAGAACGCGCTCACCTCTTCGCGCCCGCGACCCTGGAGGACGAGCCGGCTGATCACGTCCCCCAGCTCGCGCTCGAGCCCCTCGACCTCGGGGGCACGCGCGCGCGCGCCCCCGAGCACCCGCGCACGCGAGCCGTGGCGCAGATCGACCAGGCCCTCGTCGGCGAGGATGCGATACGCCTTGGCCACGGTGTTCAGGTTGACGCCGACGTTCGCCGCCAGCTGCCGCACGCTGGGCAGCTCGGCCCCGTCGGACAGATCCCCGCGGGCGATGAGCCCCCGGACTTGCTCGGCGATCTGCCGGTAAACCGGGCGAGCAGAGCCGAAATCCACTTCAATCGTGAGCACTTGGGTCGCCTGTATACTGTATGCGTACAGTATACAGCCGAGCTCGTGGCAGTCAAGCTCGGGGCCGGCGGATCTTCAGCGGCGGCCGAGCACTTGCTCGAGGGTCTCGAGCAGCTGCTGCGTCGTCACCGGCTTCTGCAGCACGGCGTCGGCGCCCTCGAGGGTGATCGGGAAGCCGCTGAAGCACACGATCTTCAGCTCGGGACACAGTGCGCGAATTGCGCGCAACGCGGCCCGCCCCGCGAGCCGCGGCATGGACTGATCGAGCAGCACGGCGCGGTAGCGTCCGGTGCCCGCGCGCACGCGATCGATGGCGTCGATCCCGTCGACCGCGGTGTCCACCAGATAGCCCGCCTCGCCGAGCACGTTGGTCATCAACTCGCGGATCATCGGCTCGTCGTCCACCACCAGCACACGCTCGCCCCGGCCGCTCAGCGGCAGGGCGTCACGGGCGCGGTCCGACGGGCGCTTCGGCTCGGGCGCTGCCGGCAAGAACAGATGCATCCGCGTACCCGCGTCGGGGGTGGACTGGCACTCGACCCGGCCGCCGTGCTCGCGAACGATGGCATAAGCCGTGGCAAGGCCGAGCCCTGTCCCCCGACCGGGTTCCTTGGTCGTGAAGAACGGCTCGAATACGCGGCGACGCACCTCTTCGGTCATGCCGCAGCCGTTGTCGGTGACGCTGATGCGCACCTCTTGGGTGCCGTCGGCGCCGACGCGCATGGCCTCGACGCCGACCTGGATCTCGGGGGCGGGGCCCTCGCGGTTTTCCACGGCGTCGCGCGAGTTGATCAATACGTTGAGTAGCGCCTGCTCGATCTGCCCGGCGTCGCAGCGCACCGCGGGCAGATCGGGCGACAGCCGCAGGCTCAGCGCCAGCTCGTCGCCGAACGTCGTCCGGCTCATCTCCACCGTGCGCTGGACGAGCGCGCCCAGGTCCTCGAGCCGCGGAGCGGTGGGGCGGGCCTTGCCCGAGAACACCAGCAGCTGTCGGACCATCTGGGCGGCCTTGAGCGCGGCCGCCTGGCCGCCGACGAGCAACGCGGCGGTGTCCCCCGCCGTCTGCTTGGCGGCCAGCTCCATGCTCGACAGCATGACCGTCAGCATGTTGTTGAAGTTGTGGGCGATGCCGGCCGCGAGCTGCCCCACCGCCTCCATCTTCTGGGCCTGCACCAGCTGCTCTTGAAGCGAGTGTCGATCGGTGACGTCGAGCACCCCGCCGATCAGACGCTCGACCTTGCCGCTGGGCCCGGTTTCGACTCGGCCCTTGCACATCACCCAACGCACCTCGCCCGTGGGCCGCACGATGCGATGCTCGATGTCCGCGAACCGACCGCCCTGCAGCGCCTGGCTCACGTTCTCTTCCACGCGCTCGCGATCGAGCGGCGAGATGAGCGTGAGGTAGTCCTCCAGCGAGTCGGGCACCGCATCGACACCGAAGATGGCGCAGGTGGCCGCGTCCCAGCTCAAGGTGTCGCCGGCCCGCTGCCAGCTCCAAATCCCGAGCCCGCTGGCGAGCAGCGCCACCTCGAGCTTCTCGCGGCTCTCCATCACGCTGGTCACGTCGGTCGCGATCATCACCAACGACTCGACCTCGTCCCCGCGCTTCAGCGGCGCAAGCCGGGTCAGGTACCGTGCCGGCTTGCCGTGAGCCCCCATGCCGACGGTCTCGTACGAGTCGGGCTCGCCCGTCTGCATCACGCGCTCGATGCTGCGGCGCGCGGTGTCGTGATACCCCGGCAGGATGAAGTCGTAGACGCTGGCGCCGATCACCTGCGTGACCGCCAGACCCGGCGCCACGCGGTTGATGAAGTGGATGATGCCGTCGGGGCTGAGCTTGATGACGAAGTCCGGGACGGTGTCCAGGATCGATCGCAACAGCACCTCCGACACCCGGGCGGTCGAGACCTGCGCCTCGAGCTTGGCCTTGCAACTCGCCAGATCGCGCAGTCGTTCTTCGAGATCCCCCGCGCGCGCGGCGCTGTCGTCGACTGGCCCCACCCAAGGAGAATAGCGAATAAAACCGGCTTGCACAGGGGCTCGCGGTGGCGACCCTCGGGTGCTACGAATCTCGGGCATGGTAGACGTCGCGGCGCTGTCGGCAGAGCTCAGCGGGGCGGGGCCAGGCGCCGTGGTGAAGCGGGCGCTGCTCGAGCACGGAACGGGCGCGGCCATCAGCTTCAGCGGCGCCGAAGACGTGCTCTTGATCGAGCTGGCGAAGCAGGCCGAGCTGCCCTTCCGGGTGTTCAGCCTGGACACCGGTCGCCTTCACCCCGAAACGTACCGGTTCTTCGCGGTCGTCGAGCAGCACTACGGCATTCGCATCGAGTACTGCCTGCCCGACGGCCCGGCGGTGCAGGCTCTGGTGCGGCAGAAGGGGCTGTTCTCGTTCTTCGAGGACGGGCACGGCGAGTGTTGCAATTTGCGAAAGGTCGAGCCGCTTCGACGGCAGCTGTCGACGCTGACTGCATGGATCACCGGACAGCGGCGAGATCAGAGCCCGACCCGGGCCGACGTGCCGGTGGTGCAGGTCGACCCCGCGTTCACCGGCCAGGGCGGCGCCCCGCTGATCAAGTACAACCCGCTGGCCGACGTCACCTTGGACTATGTGTGGGCCAGCCTGCAGGGTTTCGACGTGCCGACCAACGCGCTGCACGCGCGCGGCATGATCAGCATCGGCTGTGAGCCCTGCACGCGGGCCATTCTCCCGGGCCAGCACGAGCGCGAGGGTCGCTGGTGGTGGGAGCGCCCGAGCGACAAAGAGTGCGGCCTGCACAAGCGCTGACCCACGATGGAGCTCGATCACATTCAGATCGTCGGCGCGCGGGAGCACAACCTCAAGCACGTGGACGTGTCGATCCCGAAGAAGAAGCTGGTGGTGCTCACCGGCGTCTCGGGCTCGGGCAAATCCAGCCTGGCCTTTGACACGCTCTATGCCGAAGGGCAGCGCCGCTACGTCGAGTCGCTCTCGGCCTATGCGCGGCAGTTCCTGGGTCGGATGGAGAAGCCGCGCTTCGACTCGATCCGCGGGCTGTCGCCGGCGGTGAGCATCGAGCAGAAGACCACCAACACCAACCCACGTTCCACCGTGGGGACCATCACCGAGATCGCCGACTATCTGCGCCTGCTCTTCGCGCGGGTGGGCGAGCAGCACTGCCACCACTGCGGCGCCCGCGTGCAGCCGCAGACGCCGGAGCGGATCGCAAAGACCTTGCTGGCGCACCCCAAGGGGACGCGCATCGTGCTCTTGGCTCCGCTCTTGGTGAACCGAAAGGGGGAGCACCGCGAGCTGCTCGAAGACGCGCGACGCTCGGGCTTCGTGCGGCTGCGCGTGGACGGCAGCGTGGTCGAGAGTGAAGGGCTCACCCACCTCGAGAAGCGCAAGAAGCACGATGTCGAGGCGGTGGTCGATCGGCTGGTGGTCGGGCCGGGGCTCGCGAGCCGGCTCACCGGTTCGGTGGAGCAGGCGCTCTCCGTGGGCGGCGGCACGCTGATCGCCATGCTGCCGGACGGCGATCACCCATTCTCCGAGAAGGCAGCCTGTCCGAGCTGTGCCCTCTCGTTCCCCGAGCTCACCCCGCAGGGCTTCAGCTTCAACAGCCCCCAGGGCATGTGCCCCGACTGCAACGGCCTGGGCACACGCGTGGCCATCGACCCCGCGCGGATCGTGCCCGACGAGGGCAAGACCATCGATCAAGGCGCGGTGGTGCCGTGGGGCCCCGAGGCCTCGAAGAAGATCGGCTGGGTGCACGGCTTCATCGGCCAGCTCTTGAAGGCGCAGAAGGTGCCGACCGACGTGCCCTGGCGGAAGCTGCCCCCCAAGCAGCGCCACGCCGTCTTGTTCGGGACGGGTGAGGCGCGTTACCGCGTGAGCTGGAAAAGCCGCTCGGGCAAGGGCACCCTCGACGTGACGTGGGAGGGGGTGATCCCCCGCATGATGCGGCGCTTCTCGACCACCCAGAGCGACTGGTCGAAGCGCTGGTACTCGCAGTTCATGGGCGACGCGGTCTGCCCCACCTGCCAGGGAGCCCGGGTGCGCGCCGAGAGCGCGGCAGTGAAAGTGGGCGATCGCAGCATCGTCGACGTCTCGGGCATGACCGTGGCCGACGCCGCTCTGTTCTTCGACCGGCTCGAGCTGAAGGGGGCGTCCGGTGAGATTGCACGCGACGTGCTCAAAGAGATCCGGAGCCGGCTGGGGTTCCTCGAGGCGGTGGGCCTGGGGTACCTGTCGCTGGACCGCGGCGGCCCGACGTTGTCCGGTGGCGAGTCGCAGCGCATTCGCCTGGCCAGTCAGGTCGGAAGCGATCTGACCGGCGTGATCTACATCCTGGACGAACCAAGCATCGGGCTGCACCAGCGCGACAACCGCCGCCTGCTCGACACGCTCGAGCGCCTGCGGGACATCGGCAACACCGTGGTGGTGGTGGAGCACGACGAAGACACCATCCGCGCGGCCGACCATGTCATCGACTTCGGCCCCGGCGCCGGGGTGGGCGGGGGCAAGGTGGTCTTTGCCGGCACGCCGAAGGCTCTGGAGAAGAGCCGCGCGTCGCTCACCGGCGCCTACCTCGCAGGTCGCGAGCGCATCGAGGTGCCGCGCGTGCGGCGCAAGCCCACCGGCGCGCTGCGCCTGCTGGGCGCCAGCGCCAACAACCTGCAAGCGCTGGACGTCGACTTTCCGCTGGGCGTGCTCACCTGCGTCACCGGCGTGAGCGGCGCGGGCAAGAGCACGCTGATCACCGACATTCTCCATCCCGCGCTGGCCGCCCGCCTGCACGGCTCGGACCAGAAGCCGGGCGCGTTCCGCGCGCTCGAGGGGGTGGAGCAGATCGACAAGGTGATCGACATCGATCAGAAGCCCATTGGCCGCACGCCGCGCAGCAACCCGGCGACTTACATCAAGGTGTTCGACGAGATCCGCACCTTCTTCGCTGCGCTGCCCGACGCGCGCATGCACGGCTTCGAGCCGGGGCGGTTCTCGTTCAACGTGAAGGGTGGCCGGTGCGAGGCGTGCGAGGGCGACGGCGTGCGCCAGATCGAGATGCACTTCTTGGCCGACGTCTTCGTGAAGTGTGAAGAGTGCGAGGGCCGGCGCTTCAACGCGGCCACGCTGGCGGTGCGCTACAAAGAGAAGAGCATTGCCGACGTGCTCGAGCTGACGGTCAGCGAGGCCATCGAGCTGTTCGCGGCCCACCCCAAGGTGCGGCAGCCGCTCGAGCTCTTGGCCGAGGTCGGCGTGGACTATCTGCACCTCGGGCAGTCGTCGCCCACGCTGTCGGGCGGCGAGGCTCAGCGCATCAAGCTGGCCCGCGAGCTGTCACGCCGCGCCACCGGGCGCACGCTCTACATCTTGGACGAGCCCACCACGGGCCTGCACTTCGACGACGTGAAGAAGCTGCTCAGCGTGCTCGCGCGTCTGGTGGACGCCGGCAACAGCGTGATCGTCATCGAGCACAACCTGGACGTGATCAAGACCGCCGATCACGTGATCGATCTGGGCCCCGAAGGCGGCCCGGGCGGTGGCCGGTTGGTGGCGCAGGGCACGCCCGAGGCCGTGGCGAAGGCGAAGCGCTCGGCGACGGGCAAGTACCTGGCCCAGGTGCTGCCCCCGGGGGCGGCTACTCGGCGCGCTGAAGCCTGAACTTCAGGCTGCCCTTGTCGCTTCCGCCCCAGGTGCTGGTGCCCGCACCGGCCAGGGCGCTGCCCTCGCAAGCAATGGTGCCGGTCAGCTTGTATTTCGCCTCGTGCCCACCGCGCATGACCACGCTGTCGGCGGAAAACTCGCCGGTGGCCTTCACGCTGCCGGTCAGGGCGCCCAGGTCGGGATTGTCGGACTCGGCGCTGCTGCCGGTCAGCTTGCCGCTCGCCGCGATCACCACGTCGAGGGTGCCCGACCGCACCAGGTCGGGGCGGCTCAGCGCATACGTCTGCCACTCGCCGATCCAGTGGCCGGCCGGCAGCACGCCCGACTGGCAGCCGGCACGGGGCGAATCGCTGCCCAAAGTGCTGCCACCCGCGCAGCCCGACAGCGCCACCACCGACGAGAGCAGGAAGCAAATCTTGGCGGTCACGCGCGACTCTTACCAGATCCGAGCATCGAGGGCGATGCCGTGAGGTAGAGTCCGCGTCGATGGGTGACCTTCCGGTCTTCGGCGGCTGCCAAGTGATCGAGAAGTTGCGGTCCGAGCCGGTCGCCGATCTGTACCACGCCGTACAGCAACCCCTCGGTCGGCCGGTGCTGCTCAAGGCCCTCTCGTCGAGCATTTTGCCCTCGTCGCCCTTCGCGGCTTCGCTCGAACGCGAGGCGCACGTCCTGGCCGAGCTCCACCATCCGAACATCTTGCACGTGCACGACTTCGTCCGGCAGGACGATCGCATGTGGCTGGTGCTCGAATACGTCGACGGTTGGCCGCTCGACGAGCTGATGAAGGTGGTCAAGAAGCTGCCGCCGCTGACCGCCGCCGCCATCGCCCTGGAGATCGCCCGCGCCCTCGAGCACGCGCACCGGCACGGCGTGGTCCACCGGGACGTTCAGCCGAAGAACGTCATGGTCTCGCGCCGCGGCCACGTGAAGCTCTTGAACTTCTCGGTGGCGGTGGACGGCCGCCTGCCCACGGCGCCCGAGCTGCTGGACGGCGCCAGCAGCTTCGGCGGCCCGCTGTACCTTTCCCCCGAGCAGATCTTGGGCGAGCCGGCCGACCCGCGCAGCGATCTGTTCTCGCTCGGGGTGGTGCTGTACGAGCTGCTCGCGGGGGTGCGCCCGTTCGATTCGCCGGACGACCGCACGGCGGCGCAGCGCATTCGCCACGACCCCGCGCCCCCCCTCACGCGGGCCGTGTCGGGCGTGCCCGCCACCCTCGAGCGCGCTGTGCAGCGCTGCCTCGAGAAGATGCCCAGCGACCGCTTCGCGAACACCGAAGAGCTGGTGCTCACTCTCGAGCGCTTCTTGAGCGAGGCGGGGGTCGCGTCGTCACACCGGCAGATCGGCCAGGCGCTGGTCCAGTCGGGGCTGACCGACGAGGCACCGCGCTCGGTCCTGGACACGTCGCAGGTGCGCATCGAGGCACCCGAGCCGCCGGCGGTGAGCTGGGCGCTGGCCGGGTACGTGGTGTGCCTGGGCCTGGTGGTGGTGGTGGGCGCGGGCATCCACTGGCTCACGTCGCAGAGCGAGGGCGCCGCGCCGGCCCGCCGTGGCCCCAGCGAGCTGGCGCTCTCACCAAAGCGCCCTGCCTACCTGCGGGTGGTCGCCGACCCCTGGGCGCACGTGACCGTGGACGGGCAGCGGGTGGACACCACGCCGTTCGCCCGGGCGATCCCCCTGACCGCGGGCACGCACTACGTGCGCCTCGAGCACCCGAACGCGCCCACCGAGCGCCGCACCATCAGCCCGGTGCCGGGTGAGACCCTCGTGCTCGACGTGAAGATGCGGATCGAGGGGGCGCCGGCGGCAGATGCGGGCGCCGCAGCGCTGCCGCCGTCGCCAGATTCGGGACCCGAGACGCCGTGACGAGGCCAGTTGCCGTGCCCGGCCGGCTCCACCGGCCTTGGCCAGGCAAGATTCCACAGACCTTCAGTTGATGCCGTCGACGATCACGCTCTTCGTCTCGGGCACCGCGAAGTTCACGTAGAAGCGCAGTGACACGGCGAACCGTGCCGGCAGCGCGTCCACGAGCAGCGAGTGCACCGATTGGAAGCTCTCTCCGTCGCTGGACAGCTCGAACTCGACACGGCCGGCGCTCTCGCGGATCCGCCACCAGGCGGGACCCGACCCCAGCGCGAGCGCGCCCGTGCTCGTCGCGGAGCCCAAGAGGCTGGTGGCCGTGAGCTTGCCCTGGCGATGCTCGAGCGTCAGGTGGTCCGAGTCGCCGGAGGTGAGAGAGACGGAGACACTGGTCCCCGGGGCCTCGGCGGGAAGGCCACCGAACGCAAAGGTGATGGCCCGCCCTCGCAGATCGTAGCCGTGGCGCGACTTGAGCGAGCACTCGCCCCCACTGCTCGGGGGCAATGTGGCGGCCAGTGCGCCGCCAGCGACCGTGATCGCGCACTTGCCCGACTCGACCTTCGCCCAGCTCTGACCGGGCTCCTGGTCGAACGTCTCGCGGAGCCGATCGATGCCGCAGAACGAGCCGCCTTGCGGGTTCAGGTTGTCGAAACGGACGGCTCCGACGGGCACCACCTTCGCCGAGTCGCTCATGCCCAGCCGAAGGTTGCTGGCGTCCACGAACGCTGGGGCCGGGACCTCCCCAAGGGTGGTCCACGCGGCTCCGTCGGGCGAAGCGGCAAAGCTCAACACGCCGTCTTTTTCACCGAGGCGCCACCAGCGCTGGGCTACCGGGTCGAAGGGAGCAGAATCCTTCGTGCTGCCTTCTTCGGTCGTCACCTCGAATCGCAGCTTGCTGGTACCCGGCGATTGCAGGTCGTCGCTGGCAGCCATCAAGATGGAGGCGGTGGTGCCTTCGACGAGCGACAGCGAAATGCTCCGACCCTTGAAGCTTGCGCCGGGGTTCGGCACCTCTACGACCACGGAGCTGCCGCGCAAGTTGATCGCGTATCGGGACTCGAAACTGCCGCTGCCGCCGCTGTCTGTCGGCGAAAAGACGAGGGTGCCATCGGCTTCTTCGATGACCATGTCGGTGCCGAACGCACTCGACCGGAAAGCGTCGTTCAGCTCACCGTCCTCGAAGTCGTCGGACAATGCGCCCGGACCGTTGCACGAAGCTCCGTCGGGCCCCGAGTTGGCGGGCTCGAACTCTTCGCCGCAGCCGGCGAGCAGGCACGCGACCACTGACAAGTACCACGGGGGGCGCACAGGGCGCATGAGCGCAGTCTGCCTGCTTTGGACCATCGACTCAAACCAAAGACGACGGCGCGCGCGGAAGATGCTCGGCACGACCACTTCGGCGCGCTGCGGGCAGCCGAGCCCGCGCACCGACTGCTGCCCGACACCGTCGGCGCCGGCTGCGACAAGGCAGGTACGGTGATCCGGCCGACCGGAAGCCAAGAGCACCCGAAGAGCGGGCAACCGCTGCACGACCTGCCTGGTGGCAACACCTTGATGCCCTGGCTCCTGGCCAGCGCCGTCCTCGGCTCGAGCAACTACGACGCGACCAACGCGGCACTGCTGAATCAGGGCGTGAACGTGCTCACGCTGAACATGACCGCAGGGCAGCCGCCGGATCCCGCGGCGCTTCTGGCCGGCATCGTGCGCGCGACCCAGAACTTGCAGCGCGCCGCCAGCATCGAGAACGTCAGCTACACGGCGGGCACGGGCGCCCTCGGGTTCCGCATCCGGAACCACACCGGGCACAAGCTCATCTCCGGCTACCCCGAAGGCCGCCGGATGTTCGTCAGCTTCCGTGGCTACATCGGCGGCAACGTCGTCTCCGCTGTGAACCCGTACGACACGACCGCGGCCACGCTGAAGGGGCTACCCGGGTCGCCCAACAGCCCGCCGCTCACCAGCGGAGAGCCTTCGGCCGCGCGAGCGACCCGACAACCGAGCGCGAGCCTACGTCCGCGCGTTCTTCCACTTGGCGCGCTCTTCTTCGAAGATCCGCGCCAGGCGGCGCTGCTCTTGCACGAAGGCCGCGTAAGTCTTGGGCACGCGCGGGTCGGCCGTGAAGGCGTGCAGCACCCGCACCGCGGCCTCGGCGTCGTCGGTGGCGCGGTGCGCTCGGTCGATGGCGATGCCCAGGCGACCGCACACGTCGCCCAGCGACTTGCCTTTCTCGTACTTCTGCAGCTCGCGGGCCCAGGTGAGCGGATCGATCCAGTCCACGCCGCGCCGGCAGGCCGGCGCCCGGCGCTCGCCGATGCCGGCCCGCTCGAGCTCGGCCAGCACGAAGGCGCGATCGAACTCCGCGTTGTACGCCACCGGCACCGCGCCCTCGAACGCGGCCACGATCTCGGCGGCAACGTCCGCGAAGCTGGGCTTGTCCCGCACGTCGTCGTCGCTGATGCCGTGAACGTCGAACGCCTCTTTCGGGATCGGGATGCCGGGGTTCACCAGCCAGTGCTTGGCCGAGACGACGGCGCCATTCCGGAAGTGGACGCAGGCGATCTCGACGATGCGGTCGTGGGACGCATCACGCCCGGTGGTCTCGGTGTCGATGGCCACCAGCGGCAGGTCGGTGATCTCGCGCTCGGCGCCCAGCTCTTCGGCCACGCCCACCGCCACGGCGCGCAAGAGGTGAGCGATGCCGGGGTAGTGCCGCCCGGTGGGGAAGCAGCCGCCCCCGTCGGCGCCACCCTTCATTTGCCGGTGACCCGGGCGCTGGGCGCGGGGGCAGCCGAGCGTGCAGCCGACGGCGCGGGAGCCCCCGACGGAGCGGGAGCGCCGGAGGGCGGTGGCGCACCGGAGGGCGCGGGCTTCGGCGCGTCGTCGTCCTTCACGGCTTTCGGCTCCACCGCTTTGCCGGTCGTGAGCTCGAGCTCGAGGCTGATCCAGTCGTCCAGATCTTCGGTGAAGTCGAAGTGGTCGAGATCGTAGTGGCGCCCGTTGATGAAGATCAGCGGGGTGGACTCGAGCTTCACGGCGTCGGCGTGCTTGCGATCGCGCGAGACCTCGTCCGCGATGGCCTCGCTCGCTAGATCTTCGTTGAATTTCTTCAGGTCGAGGCCCAGCTCTTTCGCCAGCTTCTCCAGGGCGGTGTCGTCGGGCGGATTCGGCTGCATCTCGAACAGCTTGCCGTGCATCTCCCAGAACTTGCTCTGGCGGCCGGCCGCCAGCGCCGCGCGCGCGGCCTTCTCGGCGTGCTTGTGGATGCTGAGCGGGTAGTTCTTGAACACCAGGCGCGAGTGCGACGGGTACTTCGCGAGCAGCTTCTCGAGAATGGGGTAGGCCTTGCCGCAGCCGGGGCACTCGAAGTCCGCGAACTCGACGATGGTGATGGCCGCGTCGTCGGGCCCCTTCGAGGGCGAGCCGGTGGTGGGGATCTCCCGGATCTGGTCGGCGGCGAAGCGCTTCTTGTACGCGGCGTCGAGCTGGGCGCGGGTCTTGCCCCGCCGCACGTGCTTCGCCAAGAACTTCGCCGCGGGCCCGCAGGCCTTGCAGGCGCGCGACTCTTTCACGCACTGCGCGAGGCTGACCGCCTGATCCGGGCAGGGCGCCAGAAGCTCGGTGACCGCGCCGGACCAGTCGTGCTTCTCACGCGTGGTCAGCTGCGCAGTGTCGACCCCGGGCAGCTCGACGATCGCCCCGGAATCATTGCCCCCTGGCCCCTTTCCGCCCTCGCCCGGAGAGCGGCAAGTGCTCAGCTTGAAATGTAGCAGTGAGAGCGCGACGACGGCTCCCACCAGGCGCAGGCTCGGCATGGCCCGGGCTATATCATCGGTCGCCGGCCGGCTCTAGGTTCGACACGAAGGCGCCGCGCCTGCCCCAAACTGATGTAGATCCCGGCCATGGCGGACTCGATCCCGCCCGAGAGCATCCCACCGAGCCTTCCCCCTCCGCGCAACGTCCGGCACGTGATCGCGGTGGGCGGAGGCCGTGGCGGCGTGGGCAAGAGCGTGCTCGCCGTCAACCTGGGTGTGTACCTGGCGCAGCTCGGCCGGTCGGTCCTGCTGGTGGACGCCGATCCGGCCGGCGCCGAGCTCCACACCATGCTGGGGGTCGACATTCCGCTGGGCACGCCCGGGGTCCGGACCGCCGACGAGGATCTGACCCCGGTCCCGACCCCGGTGCCCGGGCTGTTGCTTCTGCCGCAGCTCTACACGCCGGGCTCCACGGTCCCCATCCGCCCCGGCCGCAAGCCGCGCTGGGCCCGGGGGCTGCGCCAGCTGGACGTGGACTATGTGCTGCTCGATCTGGGCGCGGGCACGGGGCCGGCCACGCTGGATCTGTTCCTGGGCGCCGACACCGGCGTGTGCGTCACCGCACCCGAGCCGCCCAGTGTCGAGGCGACGTATCGTTTCGCGCGCGCTCTCTTCCAGCGCCAGATCCGCCGCACGCTGATCAAAGACCGCTTCAAGATGCGTCTGGTCGAGCGCGCGCAGTCCGAGCTGCCCCCGCTGCCCGCCCCTCAAGACCTGGTGCGCGCCATCGCGCGCTACGACGTGTCGGTGGGCGAGCTGGCCGCCAGCGAGCTCGGCAAGCTGAACCTGCGCGTGGCCGTCAACGGCGTGCGGCTGCGCACCGACTCGGATCTGGGGCCGGCCATCTGCGACATGGCCGAGCGCTACCTGGGCATCCACTTCGACTATGTCGGGCACATCGAGCAAGACGACGGGGTGTGGCTCAGCGTGGTGCGCCGGCGACCGCTCTTGATCGACAGCCCCACCAGCAAGAGCGCGCGCAACATCGAGCGCATCGCGCGCCGCCTCTTGGCGGTGTCGAACACCCGCGACCCGGCGCGCGACGTGACGCCCATCCCGCTGGTTCCGAAAGAGCCGAGCCTTTACGACGTGCTCTGGACCCACCGGGGCGCCACCGACGAAGAGGTGCGGCGGGCCTACAAGCGCCAGCGCGACCTGTACCAACCCGGCAGCCTGCCCCTGACCTCGCTGCTCAACGATGCCGCGTTGCGCGTGGAGCAAGCCCGCATCGAAGAGGCCCACGACACGCTGCTCGATCCCAACCGCCGCCGCGCCTACGACATCTCGGTCTTTCCCGAGACGATGGAAGAGCGCAGCGTGCGCCCGGCACCGCTGGACAGCGCGCTCGAGGCCGAGCGCGCCATGCTGCGCCAAGAGCTGGCACGCGAGCTGAACGCCGAGACCGAGTTCACGGGCAAGCTGATCGCCAAGGTGCGCGAGTCGCAGGGCGTCGAGATCGAAGAGATCGCCGACCATACCAAGATCAGCGCCGCCCACCTGCGGGCGATCGAGGCCGAGACGTTCGGCGATCTGCCCGCGCTGGTGTACACCCGTGGCTTCGTGCAGCAACTGGCCAAGTACCTGAAGCTCGACCCCGCGCAGGTGTGCCGCACGTACCTGCGCCGGATGCGCCATTGGCGGGCGGCCAGCGGCGGCGAGACCAACGCCTGACCTTCGAGCTTTCTGACCGATGCGATCCGCTCGAGTCGACCGCGGCGACCTCTGGTTCACGCTCGCCGTGCTGGTGCTGGCCCTCTTGCCGCGGCTGTTCGTGGCCGTTGCGTGGGCGCGCGAACCGGTGTGGGACGGGCACTACTACCACTTCGGTGCCACGCGCATCGCCGACGGCCTGGGCTACTCGGAAGACGTGCTGATCGCCGGGCACCCGGTGTGGAAGCCCTGGTGCCACTACCCGGTCGGCCTCTCGGGTCTGCTCGGCCTGATCTACAAGCTGTTCGGCAGCTCGATCGCGGTCGCGCCGATCGTCAACGCCGTGCTCGGCGCGCTGCTGGTGGGCGTGGTGCACCGCCTTGCCCGCCTCTACCTGGGCGAGACGCGGGCCCGGGTCGCCGCCCTGATCGCCGCCGTGCACCCCGGCTTGATCGTCTACTCGGCGGTGGTGATGACCGAGCCGCTGGCCGCGCTCTTGCTCGCCACCGCGGCGCTGGTCGCTGGGCTGTTCGGCCCGCGCTGGGCCGGCACTCTGGGGGCCGGCGTGGTCCTCGGCCTGGCCACGCTGGTGCGGCCGACCTCGCTCTTGGCCGCCCCGCTCTTGGTGTTGATGGGCCCGCGCCCCTGGTGGAAGGCCGCGACCCGCGCCGCGGTCGCCACCCTGCTCGCGCTCTTCGTGGTCGCGCCGTGGACGCTGCGCAACTGCCGCGTGATGGACGGCTGCGCGCTGGTGTCGACCAACGGCGGCTGGAACCTGGCGATCGGCGCCATCAGCGACACCGGGCGCTTCGACACGCTGCGGGCAGCCCACGGTTGCCCGATCGTCACCGGTCAGGTGCAGCAAGATCGCTGCTGGGCGGCGGTGGGCCGCGCCCGGATCCAGGCCGACCCCTGGCGCTGGATCGGCCTGATGCCAAAGAAGCTGGGGCACACCTTCGACCACGAGTCGTTCCCCATAGAGTACCTGCGTGAAGCCGACCCGCGCTCGTGGCCCGAGTCACGCCGCGTGGCGGGCCGCGGCTTGCTCACGCTGTTCCACCGCCTGCTCCTGGTCGCCGCCGCGCTCTCGGCGGTGGCATTCGTCTCGCCGTCGAGCCGCGAGACCAAGAAGCAGTATTCGCAGTGGGCGCTGCTCCTCGTCATCGTCGGCCTGGCCACCCATGCCTTCGCCGACCTCCGTCATCCGTTCTTCTGGTTGCCCACGTTGCTGCCCCTGGCGGCGCTGCTGCCCCTGCCGGGTCGCCCCAGGCACGGCGCCGTGGGCCGCTACCTGTTCGCGCTGATCGCGGCCACCGCCCTCACCCACGCGGTGTTCTTCGGCGACGACCGTTATCACCTGGTCGTGACCCCGGTGCTCTGCATCTTGGCCGCGGCGGCGCTGAGGCGAGAGGGCGAAGGGGCAGCGGCAGCTCGTTCGGGGTCGGGGTCCGGGTCCGCGGCGGATGCACAATGGGGCTGAGGAAGGTGGCAGTGGCGGTGACTGTGATTGGGACTGGGACGGCGGCGGTGACGGCGCCCGCGACGGTGGGCGTCACGGGGTGAAGCAGGCTCGTGCCAGCCCGTACGGGCTGGCACTGCGCCCGCACGAGCTGCGCCCGGGGCAGAGCCCTCGCGCGTGGCGCCGCTCATCAAGCGAGTCCAGCGCCACGACAGGAAGCTGGCCCAGCAGTTGCGCGACGTGACCAACAGCTTCTTGCTCGACCTGGGCGAAGGCGCCCACTCCGACCCAGGCAATCGGCGCAGCCGCTACCAAACCGCCGCAGGCAGCACCAGCGAGGTGCTGGTGGGCCTCCGCGGCAGCGTGGGCTGGGGCTATACTTCAGCCCCGAAGATCTCGCGCCCGCGGCTGCGAAGCTCGACCGCTTGCTCGCCTGCCTCTGGAAGCTGACTCACTGAAGGCTGAAGCGCCGCCCGGCGTCTCGTTCGTAGCGGCGCCGGGCGGGGCCATCGGCTCATCGAATGGCCGCAGCGCTGAGCGCTAGGCCCCCGGCCGTGTCAGAATGGATCGTGGGTGGCCGGGCTCGACTCGCTGTGCCTTTCTGCTTGATCTTCGCGTCGTGCGCTTGCGACCCAGCAGAGCGTGTGCGCTCCGCGCACGCGGATGCCGGCGATGCCGGCGGGGGCGAAGCCTCCGACACTGGCGCGGACGCAGGGCCGGTACCGATCTGGCTGGCATACGTCACCGCAGACCCGACCACGCCCGAGCTCCTGGTGGTCGACGTTGCCGCGCCCGACAAGCCGCCGCTCTTGCTCCTGCAGGGCGCCGTCGAGCTGTCGTGGACGAAAGACGGCCGCTGGCTCTCGGCAGAGCTGGATCAGAAGCAGAGCGCTCTGATCGACTTCACCCTCGCGCAACCTGGGCCGGCAACCCTTCTCGAGCTCGCCGGCGCGCGCGCCCACGGTTGCGTCCCGGCGCCGAGCTCGAAACGGCTCGCGTGTGTGCTGGGCGAGGGCGCGGCGCAAGCGCCAGCCCTCGTCGACCTCACGGGGACAAAGCCCGTGGTGACCCAGGTCGCGGGCGCCACCTTCCCCGCAGGGTCGTCGCCCTTCGCTGGCTGGTCACCGGACAGCCGGTACGCGCTGTACCTGGCGCTCGACAGCGCTTCGGCCTTCCAGCTCGTGGTCGTTGACTCCGACGCAGAAGGGCCTGCTGCGACTCTGGTGAGCACATCGGCACTGGGCCTGGCGGTCTCGCCAGACTCGAAGCACTTGGCCTACAGCGAGCAGACGCCGTCCCCTCGGCTGCTCATTCGCGACCTGGCGACGGGCGGCACCGCGCAGGTGTCGGCGGAATCGCCGTCCCAGGGCGCCTTCGCTTGGACGACGCAGGGGACGGCCCTCGTCTACATGAGTGCATCAGCCCTACTTTCCCACGCGCCGGCCATCGCTCAATCCGTCGTGGTGCACCCGGGCCCTGTCAGCAACCTGATGGTCTCCCCCGATGGGACGCGCGCCGTCTTCGAGGCGTGGAGCGAGCCCGGGGTCGTGCCGGTGGGGCGCTGCGCGGATTCCGCACTCTTGCGCGGAACGGGCTGCGAGGGGGGTCGAGCCGCACAAGCCAGGGCGAGCCCCGCGAGTGCCAGCTTCAGGGAGCGCCCGTGCATCAAACGGAAGGTAGCTTGAGAACCGAGGCGCGTCCGGGGGAACTCAGCCTCCCGAACGCCGTCACGGGCACTCGGGCGCGGCGCCGAGCACCACCGGAAACGTGCCGTTGAAAGGGTCGTTCAACGGGCCGCCGCCACCTGGGCAGTTGATGAAGCCCGTGACCTGTCCGACGAACGTGACCGTCGGCGAGGTCGGCGTTCCACCCAGGGTGCCGGTCGCGGCCAGGTTGTAATTGCCCGTGCAAGCCCCGCCGAACGGGATGGCCAGGGCCAGCGGCCCGGTCTTGGTGGTCGGGTCGATGCTCAAGCTCGGGGTGCCCGAGCCGGAGATGCCACCACCGGAATAGGTCGCAGAGCCGGTGTACGGCCCGTGCACGCCTGCACAGCTCACCAGGTGCATGACGAAGCTGCCGCCGCCATCGCTGATCGAGACATCGATCGTGGCCGCGCCCTGCTCGTGGTACTCCACGCTGCTGGCGCCCGACGTGCTGGGCCCGGTGGCCTGGGCCGCCGCGCTGGCCCCCGAGGCGATGAAGCCGCTGGCGGCCGATGCCCCCATCAGGCTGGCGATCTTGCCGCCGAGCTCGGCGAGCCCCGGCAAACCCACGTCGGCCTTCACCTGCGCAGCCGTGGTCTTGACCGGGCCGCCCCCGGCGTGCAGCGCGGCGTCCTCGGTCACCGTCTTGAAAGTGAACGTCGCCTTGTTGGAGGCGATGACCGGATCTTTGCTCAGCTCGGTTGCCGGCGATTGAAAGCCCGCGAGCGTCGTCCACTCGACGGTGGCGCCTTCCACCCCGTTCAGGTTCGGCAAGGGGATGTCCAGCAGCAGTGCGCACGATTTCACCGGCTGGGGCCAGTCGAAGCCTGCCTCGGGCGGAGTGATCTCGAGCACGAGCTGCCCCGTGTTCGTCGAGCCCACAGACTTGTGGACCAGGGGAGGTGCGGGCGTGATCTTCAGGTTCCACTGGGTGAACATCGAGCGCAGATCCACGGCCGCTCCCACGGCGGTCATCGCCGCGCGGATCTGGTTCATTCCGGGCAGGTTCTGCACGATGGTCTTCGCGGCGGCGACGGTGGCATAGGTGGCAATGCCGAGGACGACGCTGGCCGCCGAGAACACCTTCGGCCAGAAGCTGCCCTCCGACGGGCCGAGCTCGGTGACCGCCTTGGAGACCGCGCCCGGTAGATCGTCGAGGAACTTCGAGATGGTGGCGCAGGGGTCCGAGTCGGTGAAGTGGCGGCTCGCCGCGGAGCGATCTTCCGGCCCGCTCCAGTCGGCCAGCGGGGCCTCGGCCAGCATTGGCACCATCACCTCGCGCAAGAAGGTGGTGACCACGATCGACGGGTAGATCAGGCTCGCGTGAGCCTTGGTGGAGACGGGCCCCATCAGCGCAAGCGCCAGGTCGGTGCCGAGCGGCCCGGGCGTCGAGGCGTACGCCGCGAGCAGCGAAGAGACAGGGAGCTGGCTCTTGTCGGGAAGCGGCAGCGGGCCGACCATTGCGTCGAGGTGCGCGCCGACCGTGCCGCCGCGGTTCGAGATCTCGCAGCCCATGCCGCGGGCCTGCGCTCGGGTGACGCGCAGCCCCAGCGCCGGCGGAATGACCGCCTGGATCAGCGCGCCGGACTCGTCGTCGTAGGTCTCGATCCCCGAGCGCGCGAGGGCCTCGATGGCGGCCGCGGTGCTGGCCGGGCCGCAGGGCTTGGCGAGCGCCTGCGCGATGCGCGTGGCCGCGTTCGGATCGGGGCCCGGCGCCGGCAGGGCAGTGCCCCCGTCGCTACCCGCCGCGCCGCCACCGCCCGCCGCGCCGCCACCGCCCGCCGCGCCCCCGCTGCTCCCCGCCGCGCCGCCACCGCCGTCGGGGCTCGACTCCTTGCATCCCGAAGCGACCCCCACGACCAAGAGGGCGACCAATGCGAGAGACCGGAGCCAGACACCAGGGGCAAGGACCATCCGAGCACCCTAGCACCTTGCACCACCGGGAGAGCGCCAGCGCGGGCCGGGCGCAGGCCCGATCGGTTCTCGTCAGGGCGACCTGCAGCGTCCGGCTCAGCAGCGAGGCGACCGGACCGGTGTCGAGGCGCGAGGCCCGTCTCTTGCCGCCATGGGCGCATCACGCCGCGGCCATCGGGGGCGGTGACCGG
>JAKLKA010000102.1 GCA_023150915.1 Polyangiaceae bacterium | reverse complement strand
TTCGTGTTTCGCCCGAAAGGGCGAAACACGAGTCTGAGAACACTTCACTCTGGCGTGACGATCAGCTCGACCCGGCGGTTGTTGGCGCGCCCCTCGGCGGTGTCATTGGTGGCAATGGGGCGCGAGGGGCCGATGCCGGTCGCCTTGATCTTCTCCGACGCGATGCCGCGCGAGACCAGGTGGGTGCGCACGGCGTTGGCGCGCTGCAGGCTCAGCTCTTCGTTCTTCTTCGCGCTGCCCCGCGAGTCGGTGTGCCCTTCGACCAAGATGGCCTTGTACCCCTGGTCTTTCAGCGCCTTGGCGACGTCGTCGAGCTTGTTCTGAGCAATCGGCAGAAGCTCGTGCTTGCCCGACGCGAACAGCACTTCGCCCGAGATGGTGATCACCACGCCGCGCTTCTCTTCTTTGACCTTGGCAATCTCGGCCAGGCTGGCCATGGCGGCCGACAGCTTCTTCTCCGCGTCCAGGCGCTTCTTCTGCTCCTCTTCCAGCTGCTGCTTGGTCTTGCTGACCTCTTGGTCCTTCTTGGCCAGCTCGGCCTGGCTCTGCTTGCGCTCGGCCTCGGCCTGCTTGCGCTCGGCCTCGAGCCGGCGCTTCTCTTCGGCCAGCTCGCTCTTTGTCTTGGCCAGGCTCTTCTTGGCCTTGTCGGCGTCTGCCTGCTGGGCGGCCTGCAGATCGCGGGCGGCCTGATCGCGCCGCTGAGCCGCCGCGGCGATCTCGCCCTGGGCGGCCGCTGCCTGCGCCTTGCGCATGGCGACGTAGGCCATGGTCTTGGTGCCGTCTTCGTCGCCGTCTTCTTTGAACGAAGCCTCGGCCTTGTCGAGCGCTTGCTTGGCCGTGTCCAGCTGGGCGGGCGTCAGCTTGGCGGCGGGGCCCTTCGCGGCGCGGTCGTAGGCATCGCGGGCGTCGAGCAGCTCTTTGGGGGCCAGCGTGGTGCCGCAGCCCAGGGTGGCGATCAGCGTGAACGCAGCCAGGGTGGTGTGTTTCATCGGCGGGCCTCCTTCACTCGCTGGCCTTCTGCTTGAAGGCTTTGACCTGATCGACTGCGGCTTGCGCCTCGGCCTTGGCGGCTGCCTCACGCGCGAGATAGAGCGCGAGATCCGCGTCGGCCTCGGCCTTCTGCAGGGTGAGGGCCGCGTCTTCGTTCTTGCCGTCGGCCATTTGCGCCTTGGCCTGGGCCAGGCCCTCCCGGGCGCGCTTCAGCAGCAGGCTGGCCTCGGGGTTGCCCGGGGCGCCGGCCACTTCGGCGGCGCGCACGGCGGCGGTGGCCGAGGTCACGCGCTCGTTCGGCGCCGCAGCGCCGCCGCAAGCCATGAAGAGGAAACCGAGCACGGAGCAAAGCCCAGCGGTGCGAGTCGACATGTCACCTCCGAGGAACAGTCCCGGCGGCGACTATAGGCGGCTAACGGGCTGGGTGTCGATCCGAAGCGCGGCGCGCAAAAGCCGCCGGCCACTGCCGGGAAATCCGCTGGGGATTGGCCTGCCGAGCGCGGCTGCGGTAGTCGGTGGCTGCCATGTCCAAGAGCGCCAGCGAAGCCGACCTCGTCGCCCTCGGGGGGCAGTTTCTGTATCCCAACTACCGCCAGCCACCTTTCGTGATCGCCCGGGGCAAGGGCTCGGAGCTCTGGGACAAGAGCGGCAAGCGCTATCTCGACATGCACGGCGGCATTGCCGTGAGCACCCTGGGGCACGCACACCCCAAGCTGGTCGCTGCCATTGCCTCGCAGGCGGCCGAGGTGATTCACCTCTCCAACTACTTCTACAACGAGCCGAACATCCGCCTTGCTCAGCGCCTGTGCGGGCTCACCGGCATGGCGCGCGCCTTCTTCTGCAACTCGGGCGCCGAGGCGATGGAGGGCATGCTGAAGCTTGCCCGCCGCCACTTCTTCGACAAGGGGCAGCCCGAACGCTACCGCGTGGTTGCCTTCGACAGCTCGTTCCACGGCCGCACCCTCGGTGCGCTGGCCGCGACCGGACAGAAGAAGTACCGCGACGGCTTCGGTCCGCTGCCCGGCGTGACCCATGTGCCGTATGGGGACGCCGGCGCGGTGCGCGCGGCGATGGGCCCCGACGTGGCGGCCATTCTGTTCGAGCCGATCCAGGGTGAGGGCGGCGTGCTGCCGGCGCCGGCCGGGTTCATCGCCGAGCTGCGGCGCATCGCCGACGAGCACGGCGCGCTGCTCTTGGCCGACGAGATCCAGACGGGCGTGGGGCGCACCGGGAAGTTCTTGGCGGTGCAGCACGAGGGCGTCGTGCCCGACGCGCTGGCGCTGGCCAAGGGGCTGGCCGGCGGCGTGCCAATCGGCGCCATGCTGTGCAAGGCAGAGCTCCAGGGCGTGCTGCCGCCGGGCAGTCACGGCTCCACCTTCGGCGGCAACCCCCTGGCGTCGGCGGCGGCGCTGGCCGTGCTCGACACCATCGAGGCCGAGGCGATCATCGACAACGTGAACGCGCGCGCGGGCGAGCTGAGCCAGGGCCTGGCCGCGCTGGCACGAAAGCACGAGCGTCTGGTCGCTACCTGGCGGGGAATGGGCCTGCTTCAGGCGCTGGTGCTGCGGGACGGCATCGACGCCCGCGCCGTGCTGGAGAAGCTGCGCGAGGCCGGGCTCTTGATCAGCCTCGCCGGCGCGTCGGGGCTGCGCTTCTCGCCGCCCTTGGTGATCCGCAAAGAAGAGGTGGCCGAGGCGCTGGCCATCGTCGACCGCACCTTGCAGGCTCTGCCATGACTCGACACTTTGCCTCGCTCTCGGATCTGGGGCCCGAGGGGCTGCTGAGAGTGCTCGATGCCTCCGACCGTTTCGCGCTGGGTCGCGGCGCACCGGCCGAGCCCAAACCGCTGGCAGGCAAGTCGGTGGCCCTGCTCTTCGAGAAAGCGTCCACGCGCACCCGCATCTCGCTCGAGGTCGCGGTGGCCGAGCTGGGCGGGCACCCGGTGGTGGTGACCGCTCAGGGTTCGCAAATGGGGCGCGGCGAGCCGATCCGCGACACGGCGCGGGTGCTCTCGCGCATGGTGCACGCCATCACCCTGCGGACCTTCGGTGAAGACCGCCTGCGCGAGATGATCCAGTACAGCTCGGTGCCGGTGCTCAATGCGCTCACCGACGAGAGCCACCCGATGCAGCTCTTGGCCGATCTGATGACAGCGCGGCGCGCTCGCGGCACGCTGGCCGGGCTCAAGTTCGCGTGGCTGGGCGACGGCAACAACATGGCCAACTCGTGGATCGAGGCGGCGGGGCTCTTGGGGCTCGAGCTGGTTCTGGCCTGCCCCGAGGGCTACGATCCGAGCGGGCGCGAGCTTCTGCGGGCCAAGGAGCGCGGGGCAAAGGTGAGCGTGGTGCGCGAGCCGGCAGCGGCGCTCGACGGCGCCGACGTGGTCAGCACCGACGTGTTCACCAGCATGGGGCAAGAGGCCGAGCAACAGCGCCGGCTCGAGGCCTTCAGTGGCTTCATGCTCAGCGGTGAGCTGCTCGCGCGGGCCTCGAGCCAGGTGGTGGTGCTGCACTGCCTGCCCGCGCATCGCGGGGAAGAGATCGAGGAAGCGGTGCTGGAAGGGCCGCGCAGCTTCGTGTGGGACGAGGCGGAAGCTCGCCTGCACACCTCGAAGGCGGCGCTGGTCTGGGCGATGGGGCTCGATGGGTGATTCGCTCGACGCGCGCCCGTCCGAGCCGGCAGCGGGCCCGCGCGTGCGTCCCGTGCGCTGCGCCGGCTGCAGCGAGCCGGTCGACCCGCTGCGGGCCGCTCGGGTGGCGATCTTCAACGACAAGTTCCGCTACTTCTGCAGCGCCGACTGCCGAGAGCACTACGACCCACTGACCCGTGAGACGCCGCTGCCGATGCCCAAGCGTCGGCGGATCTCGTCGCCGGTGGCCGAGGTGCTGGCGACCCGGGCAGAGGCCCACGAGTCGCTGGACCAACGCCGGCAGGTGGCCGCCCTGGCCGACGTGACCGCGGCGGAGCTGGGGCCCGTGCACGACGCCAGCCACCTGGACGCGTTGGTCGATCGCGATGGCCAAGACGCCGCGACCGCGCCGCCGCCCGATCTGCCCGAGGGCGACCGCGCCGACGCCGGTGCGCTGCTGCTCGGGCTGACCATCGCCGGCGGCATGCTGTCCGTGGCACTCAGCCTCGCCGGCAGCTCGGCGGGGGCCCTCACCGCACGGCTCGTGGTGGTGTGTGTGGCCACCGCGGCGCTGGTGGCCGAAGCGATCACCGGGCGTCGCGACCCGACCGAGCTTCACCCGGGCGTGCTCTTGAGCGGGCCGGTGGTCGCGCTGGGCGTGGCGCTCACTGCGCGGGTCGCCAGCCTCGCGGAGGCCGGCGCGGCCACCACGCTGACCGGCATCGTGATCGCGGCGGTGGCTGCCAGCACCTGGCTCACCCGGCGAGCGCGACGACCCCTCGACGCCGAGCGCGAAGCCATTGCCGATGCGCTCTCGCGCTCGGGGCGCCGCGTGATCGGCGACGAGACGGCCAGCGTCCGCGCGCAGGACCTTCGCCCCGGTGAAGAGATCGTGGTCGAGCCCGGCGACGTGATCCCGGTGGATGCCACCATCACCGCCGGAGCGGGTGTGGTGGCACCGTGGCTGGGTGCGCGGACCCAGGCGAACCGCAGCGAGGGCGATCACCTGGTGGCCGGGTCGACCGTGCTCGAGGGGCGGCTGCGCGCCGTGGCCGCGTGGACCGGGCACGATCGCGCCTGGATGCGCGTGACCAATGATCCGCGCCGTCGCGCCGATCGCTTCGCGGCTGCCGCGCGCATCGGGCGGCTGACCGCCGAGCGCGCCGCCCCACTGGCGGCGGGGCTTGCCGCCCTGGCGGGGTATGCCGAGGACCAACCGCCGCTGATCATCGCGATGTTCGCGGTTGCGGCCCAGACGGCCCTTGCGAACGCCGGCGTGGCCCAGATCGGCGCGCTGCACGTGCTCGAGACCGTGCTCGCGGCGCTGCGGCGCGGCATCGTGTTTCGCTCGGCCGAGGCGCTGGACAAGGCCGGCCGCGTGTCGGTCGCGGCGTTCTGCGCCCGCGGCACGCTGCTTCTCGGTGAGCCCGAGGTCGCCAACGTCGAACCGATCGGCGACATCGATGCCGAGCGGGTGCTGGCGCTCACCGCCGGGGCCGAGGCCGGCGAGACTCACCCGGTGGCCACGGCGGTGCTTCGGGCGGCGCGGGTCCGCGGTGTGCGCCCGGACGGTGTGCGCAGCCCCAGCGTGCAAGCGGGCTTGGGCGTCACCGCGGTGGCATCCAGTGGGCAGCCGTTGGTGGTCGGAAGCCGCGCGCTGATGCTCAAAGAGCGCATCAGCGTGGCCTCGGCCGAGCCGAAGCTCTTGGAGCTGGAAGCGATGGGGCGCACCGTGCTGCTGGTGGCGCTGGGCGGGCGCCTGATCGGCGCGGTCGGTCTGCAAGACGGTCTGCGACCCGGTGCGCGCGCGGCCGTGCAGCACTTGCTCGACGTGGGGGTCGAGCCGGTGCTGCTCTCGGGCGACGCCCGCGAGACCTGCGAGGCCATCGGGCGCGCGCTGGACATCGAGCACATCCGCCCCGAGGTCTTGCCCGCCGACCGCGGCGACGAGGTGCGACGCCTCGCCGCGGGCGGCGCCACGGTAGCGGTGGTCGGTCGTAGCCCCGGCGACGACGTGGCGCTGGCGGCTTCCGACGTGTCGGCGGCGCTGAGCTCGGCGGGGTCGAGCACGGCCGAATGGGGCATTCAGCTGGCGAGTGACGACGTGCGCGACGCGGCCTACGCGATTCGCCTCGCGCACCGCGCGAAGCACGAGGCGCGTCTGGGGTTGCTCTTGGCCGTCGTGCCTGGGGTGGGCAGCGCCCTGGGCGTGGCGTTCGCGCTCTTGCCGCCGGCCGTCGCGCCGCTCTCGGCCGTGATTGGAACCATTCTCGCTTTGTTCCGGCTTCGCGCGCGCGAAGGCTGAGATGGCTTGACCCCCCGGGCCATGGGCGCGATGTAGGGTGAGTGAAACGTGGGGAGCACCAGCCCCAGAGTGGCCCGCGCCCGCCGGACCGGGCGCGCTTGCGCAGCGAGCTCACCGCGTTCATGGACAGCCGCGGGCTCAGAAGCACCGAGCAGCGGCGGGTGATCATCGACCAGCTGTTCGAGGTCACCGACCACGTGACCATCGACCAGCTGCTCGAGAGCGTGCGTGCCGTGGATCCGCGCGTGGGCTACGCCACGGTCTATCGGACCATGAAGCTCTTGGCCGAGGGGGGGCTGGTGCACGAGCGCAAGTTCGGCGACGGCTTCACGCGCTACGAGCTGGCCGACGAGCACGCACATCACGATCACTTGATTTGCCTCGACTGCGGCAAGATCACCGAGTTCGAAGAGCCTGCCATCGAAGAGCTGCAAGATCGGATCGCGCTGCGCCACGGCTTCTTGGTCCGCGACCACAAGCACGAGCTCTACGGCACGTGTGCCGAGTGCGGGAAGAAGCGCGACGTCAAACCGGGCCGCGTAAAGAGCGCGCATCGCTGACGCCCTCGTCGGTGACCACCAGGTCGCAGGGAAAGTCCCCGGCGCTGTGGGGCGCCTCGGCCAACAGCTGGAACGACAGCGCCACGATCACCGTCGTGGCCGGCGGGCACAGGTCGGGCAAGGTCACGTCGTAGTAGCCGATGCCGTAGCCGATGCGATAGCCGTCGGCGGACGCCGCGAGCGCCGGCACCACCACCAGATCCACGTCGCCGCGCGCGGCCTCGGGGGCACTGGTCGGCGGCTCCATGAACCCCCGGCCGCGCTCTTCGAGCAGGGCCCTGTCGTCGAGCAAGCGGAAGCCGGTGTGGAAGCCCGACGCGGTAGGGGTCATGAACGGGTAGTAGAGGCGCACGCCGCGCTCGCGCAGCGATGCATCCAGGGGCCGCAGGTCGATCTCGTTCTTGCGGGTGATGGGCCAGAACAGCGCCACGCTCTTTGCGGCCATGAGCCCGGGCACCTCGCGCAGCCGCTCGACCACCTTCGCGCTTCGCGCGGCCAGGGCTGCCGGCGGCAGCGCGCCGCGCAGGCCCTTCATGCGCGTGCGGATCTGACGCTTCGCCTGGGCGACCAGGGCCTCTAGCTCCGACTTCTCCAGCTCGGCCACGGCGTGCTCAATAGCACGGGGCCCGAGCGCGCTTCTCCCCATCGGCGTCCCATGGCAGATTCGTCGCATGCGCGTGCTGGCGCTCATCCCCGCGTACTTCGCCGAGCGATCGGTGGGCGACTTGGTGCAGGCTCTGGCGCGACAGTGGCCACGGCACGAGGGCGTTCCGCCCGTGATCGTGGTCGACGACGGCTCGCGGGACCGCACCCGGGACGTGGCGCTCGCGGCCGGCGCGTACGTGGTGCGCCACCCCGTGAATCGGGGGAAGGGTGCCGCCCTGCGCACCGGGTTCGAGCGCGCGCTTTCGTTCGGGGCCGACGCGGTGGTCAGCGTGGACGCCGATGGCCAGCACCCGCCAGACCAGGCGCTGAAGCTGGCGCTGCACCCGGCCGCCCCCGAGGCGCTGGTGCTCGGGGTGCGCGACCTGGCGGGCGCCGGGGCGCCCCGCGCGAACCAGCGCTCGAACGCCATCTCGAACTTTTTCTTGTCGCGCTTCACGGGCAAGCGGCTGCTGGACACCCAGTGCGGCTTGCGCCGCTATCCCCTCGGGCGCACGCTCGCGCTCGGGGCAAAGTCGACGGGCTACGCCTTCGAGGCCGAGCTGGTGCTGCGCGCGGCCCGCGCCGGTATGCCCATCGAGCAGGTGCCGATCCGCGTGCTCTACCCCGCCGACCGCCGCACGCACTTCGACAGCGTGCGCGATCCGGCGCGGATCGTCGCGCGGGTGGTCTCGACGCTGCTCGCCGAGGGGTCGTGAGCCGCCGCCGGCGCGTCCTTTGGGTCGCGCTGGGCCTGATGCTGGGGCTCTTCGTCGGTCACTTCGGGGTGCGCGCGCGCGGGCGGCTCGAGCCGCCCCAGGTCAGCGTTCCCGCGGACGCCGCGGCGTTCGCGCGCTTGTCCTTCGAGGGCAGCCTGCGCGTGGTCCATCTGTCGGGCACGCCGGAGCAGATCGGGTATTCGCACGCCCGCCTGCTGCGCGCCGACATGGTGCACAACGAGCAGGTGCTGATGGCCGAGCTGCATCGAGCGGTCCGGCCCGCGCCGCTGCGCTGGCTGCTCCTGGATCTGGCCCAGCTCAGGTACCGCGATCTCGATCGCGAGCTCGACCCGGCGCGGCGCCGCGAGCTGGCGGCTCTGGCCTTGGGCTTTTCGCCCGACCCGTTCGCGGACGTCTTCCCGACCTATCAGCGCTTCGTCTACTTGAACGCCCTGTACGACATCGCGCTCTCGTTCGAGCACTCGCCGTTGATCGGCTGCACCACGTTCACCTTCGCCGAGGCGGGCAGCGCGCTCTTGGCTCGGGCCTTCGACTTCGACGTGCACGACGTGTTCGACCAGCAGAAGGCGGTGTTCTTCGTGCGCGAGGCAGGGCAGATCCCGTTCGCCTCGGTGGCGTGGCCCGGCTTGCCAGGGGTGGTGAGCGGGATGAATCGCGACGGCCTGGCGCTGGTCGTCCACGGCGGGCGCGCCGGCGAGCCGCGGGCGCAGGGCGAGCCGGTGGTGCATGCGCTGCGTCGCGTGCTCTCTACCGCGCGCAGCGTCGACGACGCCGTGAAGGCGTTCGCCGAGCGCGAGCCGATGGTCAGCCACATCGTGATCGCCGCCGACGCCGCCGGGCATGCTGCTGCCATCGAGCGGGCACCCGGGCTGCCGCCGCATGCGCGCGCGCTGCCGCCCCGCGCTGCGGTGACCAATCACTTCCAAGGCCCTTTGGCAGGCGACGCCAAGAACCAACGCGTGCGGCGCGAGAGCACCACCCTCGAGCGCGAGGCACGAGGCACCGAGCTGGCCCTCGCCCTCGGCCGCCCCGCCACGGTAGAGGACGCCGTGCGGCTGCTGCGCGACCGCAACGCGCCCGGCGGGGCGCCGCTGCCTCTGGGGGATCGCCGCGCCATCGACGCCCACATCGCGACGCATGGCGTGGTGTTCGACTGCGTTCATAGGACGCTGTGGGTGAGCGAAGCGCCCCACCTCTCGGGGCGCTTCGTGGCCTTCGATCTCGCCGGCGAGCTGGCCGATCCGCCGCACGCCTTGGCCGCGGCGCGGCCCAGCGTGCCCGCTCGACCGTGAACCGCGCCGAGGTGGCGACGCGCCGCCGGTTTTCGCCACTTCGCCACCCTGCGTTCCCGACAAACTCTGGAGTTTCGCGCTGGCACCCGCCTCGCACCGCGCATTGCCGCCCGGACACCGGGGAGGCACAATGCGATGGGAGCAGCGAGGAGCAGCGAGAGTGATGGCGACCGGGATCCCGGCGTTGGCCAGCGAAGATGTCGAGTACCCGTCGCGGGATGGGCGGCCGATGGCTGAGACGGACGCGCACCGCGACGAGATGATGGCTGCCATCGGGTCGCTGAAGGCGCGGTTCGCCGATCGCGACGACGTCTACGTGGCCGGAGACCTCTTCATCTATTACGAGGAAGGGAACCCCAAGGCTCGCTTCGCGCCCGACGTGTTCGTGATCTTCGGCGTGCCCAGCCATCGGCGCCGGATCTACAAGCTCTGGGAGGAGGGCGTCGTGCCGGCCTTCGTGCTCGAGGTCAGCTCGAGAGGGACCTGGCTGGAAGACGCGGGCGAAAAGCGCGCGATCTGCGAGAAGCTGGGCGTGGCCGAGTATTTCTTGTTCGACCCCGAGGCGGACTACCTCGACCCGCCGCTCCAGGCGTTTCGGCGCGTGGGCCGCCAGCTTCAGCGGCTGGAGCCGGACGAACGGGGCGGGTTCGTGAGCGAGACCCTGGGGCTGTCTCTCTACCTGGAGGACCTTCGGTTGGTGATGACCGATCTCGAGACCGGGGTGCGTCTCCTCCGCCTGCCAGAGGAGCATGTCGCACGCCAAGCGGCCGAAGCCGCGCAGCGAAAGGCCGAGGCCGCGCAGCGAGAGGCCGAAGCCGCGCAGCGAAAAGCCGAAGCTCGAGCGCGCGAGGCGGAGGAAGAGGTCGCCCGCCTTCGCGCCGAGCTCGCGAAGCGCGGCCGCTAGACGGTAGCGAAGGCCGCGTCCGGGATGTCGAGCGGGCTGGTGTCGCCGGCGGACAACATCTTGGCCGAGCCGACCACGCTGGGCAGCACCTGCTGCGCGAAGAACACCGCCGCGTGACGCTTGCCCTCGTAGAACGCCCAGTCGCGGTCGTCCTTCGTCAGCCCCTGCTGCTTCTCCAGCGCGATCACCGCCGCGTCGAGCAACAGCCAGCCCACGGTCAGCTCGCTCATCATGGTGAGGAAGCGGTTGGCCACCAGCGGAATGCGCGCCAGCTCGCCCGACTGCGACCAGCCGAGCAGCTGCATCACCGAGCCCGCCACCGCCTCGTGGGCCGCCGCCAGGTTGGCCACGCTCGGGCCGAGCACGGCATGGTCGCGGTTTTTCTCGATGAACGCCGCGACGTCACCCAAGAAGCGCTGCGTGTTCATCCCGCCGGCCTGGCCCAGCTTGCGCGCCACCAGGTCGAGCGCCTGGATGCCGTTGGTGCCCTCGTAGATGCTGAAGATCTTGGCGTCGCGGGCGTGCTGCTCGACGGGGTAGTCCATGGTGTAGCCCACACCGCCGTGCACCTGGATCGCCAGCTCGGCGACGCGGAACGCGGTGTCGGACGAGTACGACTTGATGAGCGGGGTGAGCAGCTCGACCTGGCCCTGGTGATAGAGCGCCGCCTGGTCGTCTTTGCCGGCCAGTGCCATGGCGTGATCGAGGTGCATGGCGCCCTTGACGATCAGCGCGCGGACGCCTTCGACGTGTGCCTTCATCCAGAGCAGCATGCGGCGCACGTTGGCGTGCTCGATGATGGCCACGCGCGGCGCGTCCGGGTCCTTCCACGCGGCGGCATTGGCCCCTTGCTTGCGCTCGCGCGCGTACTCCAGCGCCGAGAGATACGCGGCCGACGCGATGCCCAGGCCCTGAAGCCCCACGCCGATCCGGGCATAGTTCATCATCTTGAACATCTGCTTGATGCCTTGCTGCTCGGCGGTGCCGCACAGCTCGCCCAGGCATTGGCCATCGTCGCCGAACTGCAAGAGCGCGGTGGACGAGCCCTTGATACCCATCTTGTGCTCGACGGACAGGCACTTCACGTCGTTCAGCTCGCCAGAGGACCCGTCGGCAGCGACGCGGCGCTTCGGCACGATGAACAGCGAGAGGCCCTTGGTGCCCTTGGGTGCGCCCTCGGTGCGGGCCAGCACCATGTGGACGATGTTCTCGGTCAGATCTTGGTCGCCGCCGCTGATGAAGATCTTGGTGCCGCTGATGCTGTAGGTGCCATCCGCGTTCTTCTTGGCGAAGCTGGTCGCGGCTCCGACGTCCGAGCCGGCCTGGGGCTCGGTCAGGCACATGGTGCCCGCCCACTCACCCGAGAACATCTTGTGGCAATAGCGTTCGCGCTGCTCGGGCGTACCGAACGCTTCGATCAGATCCGCGGCTCCGATGGTCAGGCCGGGGTACATGTCGAAGGCGGTGTTCGAGCCGCTGGTCAGCTCGGTGGCGATGGCCGAGAGCACCCGTGGCGCGCTCTGCCCGCCGAACTCAGGAGGGACGATCAAGCTCTTGAATCCGCTCTCGTAGACCTTCTTCCAGGCATCCCTGAAACCGCTGGGGGTGACCACCTGTCCGCCCTCGACGCGACAGCCTTCGCGATCGCCGACTGCGTTCAGGGGCCCGGTGACCTCGGTCGCGAGGCGATAGACCTCGCTGAGCGTCAGCTTGACCTCTTCTTCGCCCCAGTCTTGATAGGGCTCGCGCTGAAGCAGCTGGCCGAGGCCGAACTGTTCGAAGAGAACGAACTCGAGCTCACGAAGGTCGGCCTTGTAACGGTTCTGGGGCAGGGACATGACTGGGCTCTCCTCCCCCCGTCAGACCTGAAAACCACGCGACCGGTGCGTGCCGCACCGCGTCGCAAGGGACTTTGACGCAGAGTGTCGTGGCCCGCAAGCGGGGCTCAATATCCGCCGGAAAAGTCGGAATCGACGCCGGCCCATCCGACCCGAAGCTCGACCATCTCGGTCCCCATCAGCTCGCGATAGCCCGCGCCGAACAGCCACCCCGAGCGGCGCAGTGTGTAGGCGCTCTCATTTCGGTCGGCGACCACCACGTACAAGCCCGCCGACAGCTCGTCGCCGAACAGCGCGTGCTTCGCGCCCGACTGCCGATCGTCCGAGGCGACCACCCAACCGTTCTGGCCGCGCAGCCCGACGTGCATCCAGTCGGCCATGTCCCAGTCGAGCCAGAGCTCGACCGGGAGCACCACTCCGAACGGGACCACGCTGGTGATCCCGTCGAGCCCGGCGCCGGTGCCCACGCCGAACGCGAATCGACGCGCGATGGGCATGCCCGCCCCCAGCAAGAAGTGGGCGCCGTAGGCGAAGCCGGCGCTAGCGCCCAACCACAGGTCGCCGCCCCCGAAGATCCCCACTGGGTTCGCTTCGCCGAGCACGCGCACGTCGAAGGCGCCGGTCATCGCCAGCCGTGTGCCGTCCAGGGGCTCGGCACGCGGCACGTAGCTGGTGTTGATCGAGAGGGCATATTCCGCCACGGACCGCAGCACCTTCTTCTCGCCGTAGCCGTGCGAGGGCGGGTTCATCAGGTTGCTCGGGCCAAGGCCTTCGAGCCAGGCAAACGGAAGTGGCGAGGGCTCGATGCGTTCTTTGTCGTCCACTTCGAAGCGCAACAGCACGGTGACGACCTCGCCCCGGGCCACGATGCTCCGCGCCCGAGCCTCGGCCAGCACGATGCGGTTGTCCGCGCTGGCCAGCTCGCGCTCGATGGCCAGCTTGTCGTTCACGGTGCCCGATATCTTGGTCAGGCCTTCGCGGCGCTGGCGCGCAGCCCTGGCAGCGCGCACTTCCGAGTATGCGTCGGCCAGGCTGGCGCTCACGTCGCTGGTCGAGACCTTCTCCGAGCGCAGCTCACCCAGACGCCGGAGCTCGGCCACGAAATCGCGGTAGCGCTCCCGAGGCACCTCGAGCGCCGCGTCGAGCTCGCTCGACCGCACCACGCGTCCGCCCAGCGGCGGCAGCATGCCCCCGAGCGTGCGGCTGGTCTCGAGCCCGCTGACCACCCCCAGCACGATCTGGCTCGAGCGCGCCACGGTGGGCACGCGCTCGGCCTCTTCGGCGCGAGCCGGGCCCACTGCCCCGAGCCCGATCACCAAAGCGAGGGCTGCGTGGCGGAGCCGAGACATCGTTCGGCGCGAGCCTACACCTGGTCTTTCGGAGCGCCTAGCGCTAGCACCGGCGAGATGAAACGCCTTCGAGATCGCGTCGCGGTGGTGACCGGTGCGGCGAGTGGGATCGGTCGAGCCACAGCCATCGCCCTGGCCGACCGGGGCGCGCACCTGGCGCTGGTCGACGTGAACGAACGGGGCCTGGCCGAGGTGCGCTCCGAGGTCGAGGGCCGCGGTCGCCGCGCCAGCGCGCACGACTGTGACGTGGCCGATCGCGCGCGGGTGGAGGCGCTGGCCGAGGCCGTCGGGCGCGAGCACGGCCGAGTGGAGATCCTGGTGAACAACGCCGGCGTGGGGGTGGCCGCCACCTTCGAAGAGCAATCCCTCGAGGACTTCCACTGGTTGATGGGCATCAACTTCTGGGGCGTGGTGCACGGCTGCAAGTACTTCTTGCCCTGGCTTCGCAAGGCCGACGAGGCGCACATCGTCAACATCTCGAGCGTGTTCGGCATCCTCGGCATGCCGCTCAACTCGGCCTACTGCTCCAGCAAGTTCGCGGTGGCCGGCCTGAGCGAGAGCCTGCGCGCCGAGCTCTCGGATACCGCCATCGGAATCACCTCGGTCCATCCTGGGGGCATCGCCACCAACATCGTGGCCTCGGCGCGCTTCCGTGGCGGCGTTGACGCAGACGACCTTCGAGCGCGAGCCATGCGCAGCTTCGCGCGCATGATGCCCCCCGCCGAGGCCGCCCGGGCCATCGTGCGCGGCATCGAGCGGGGCTCGCCCCGGGTGCTGATCACGCGCGAGGCCTACCTGATCGACGCCGCCAAGCGCGCCGCGCCGGGCTGGGCGTCGCAGCTGGTGTCCAGCGGCTGGCGCGGGTTTCTGCCCAAGCTGATGAAGTGAACGCCGGCATGGGGCCCCAGGCTCACGACGCCCGAGTCCGTCAGCTCGCTGGCTTCAGGCGAACGCGAGAAACCGCATCCGAGCCCGTGTTCACCGTCGAATCGAGAACGACCGTCACCGTGCCGCTCAGGCAGTAGCGTCCGTGCAAGTCCCAAACGTAAGCCGACTTCCCCACCTGGTTGATCTTGGCCGCATGGCCGTTGACGTAGAACAGGGCGCCCGCCTTGTTGCGATTCTCGGTGTGCTTGCTCTCGATCAGGACGTCGTAGGCTCCGGCCGGCACCCCCGTGAACGTGAAGGTTGCTTTTCCTTTCCTCGTTCCGTCGGGCTTGAAGCTGGAATCGCAGCTCTGGTGCTCCGCGCTCTGCCCCGTGTATGCGTGAGGCGAGCAGGTGACCACCCAGTTGTATCGCTGCGTATAGACGGCGTCGTCCTTGTCCAATTCCTTCTGGACCGGTGGATTGCCCGGCTGGGTGGGGCACTGGAGCGTGCCGCCTCCGGTGCCTCCGGTGCCGCCCGTTCCATTGCTCGCCGCGCCCTGGCAATGGCACCAGTCTGACAGGTTGCCCGTGTCTGCCGCGCAATCCAGCGGCTTGTCGAGCTCCGGTCCGCCGCAGTTCTCGGAGCCCCCATGGCGGCTCGCGCACGCGAGCCCAGCGGCCGCACAGAACGCCACGCAGCCCGCGCCGTTCGTGAACACGCCGTCGCAGTAGTCCGGTCCGCTGCCGCACAGCTCGAACCCTGCGGTCTTCGCAATCCCCGAGCAGTCCATCGGCGGCTTCGGAGGCGCTCCGCCGGTGCCCCCCGACGCGCCGCCAGTGTTGGACTTGCCGCCGACGCTGGCACCAGCGTCGGCGCCGGTCGCTACCGTGCCCCCCGCTCCCGAGTCGACGCCGTCCGCGGAGCCTCCGGACGAGGTTGGCCAATCGCTCTCGTCGTCCGGATCACCGGGTACTGCTTCTTGGGTGCCGGGGTAGTCGCCAGCAAGCTCACCGCTGTCGGTGGGGCCGCACCCGAGGTCCGGCATCGCGAGCATCGACGCGCACGCCAGCGTCAGTGCGGCGCGGATTGTCGTGGGACAGCGAAGGGTCTGCTTCACTCTTTGCTCCTGGTTGGCGCGAGCCAAGGGGCAACCCCCGTGCCAGGGGGCAGAGAAGTCAGGGTTCAGGCAAAATCGGCGCTTCAGTGCCGTCCAAGAGCGCAGGGGCCTGTCGCCACCACCCCAAGAAGCCCCGCATTTTCCGACGTTCTAGTTGTACGGACAGTGTTCGTTCACCGGAACATACCGAGAAGCAGGCGCGCGCCTTCACCCCACCGGTTCCGTCCCACTCGGCCCACCCAGCCGCGGCAGCGGGTCGGCGATCGGCATCCAGGTTGCGCGATCGTCCCAGAAGCAGTGGGCCTGCACTGGAACGCCCACGTCGCCGGCGATGGCCGCCCGCGCGACGTGCACTTCACCCGCCCAGCGCTCCCCCTCGAAGAACAGCGGGCTGCCGCAACGGCCGCAGAAGCTGCGTCGCGCCGTGGCGGAAGAGTCGTAGTGGACCAAGCGGCCTTCGCCCGCGATCATCTTCAACTGCGGGCGCGGTACCCCCACCCAGGTCACCAGCGGCGCCCCGTGCGCGCGCCGGCACATCGAACAGTGGCAGTGCGCACAGAAGCGTACCGGCAGGGTGACTTCGAAGCGCACGTCACCACAAAGGCAGGCGCCGGTCACGGAGGCGGCGCTCACTTGCATGACCAGAGGGTAGCAAACTCAGAAGTGGCCGGCGACGGCCATGCCGTAGCCCGCGCGCCCCATCGGCGCGGGTGCCGCCATGACCTGGGTGCGCTCGGGCTTCTTCGGGCCACCCGACGAGGCGCCGATGATCATCAGCACCGCACCGCTCGCCTGCAGCACGCCGTCCAGCACCAACATGCCGCGCACCAACGGCTCGGCGACGCACTTGCCCACATCGCTGTCGAACTCTTGCTTGTCTTCGCTGGCCGCGCAGGGATCGCGGCGTGCCGAGAGCGATGCCCACGGGCCGGCGACCGGCACCGCCAGCCATCCGCTGCCGTTGTCGAAGCTCTCTGAGGCGCCGATCCCGAGGCCCGTGGCGTAAGGCAACCCCACCATCACCGCGCCGACCAGGATCAACGGCGACGACGCGCTGGACGGCTCGTCGCGTGGCAGATCGTGCGTCGGCAGGGCGTAGGCCGGCGGGGGCGCCATGCTGAAGCCCGGCGAGTACTGCGCGGGGAGCACGAAGCCCGAGTCGATGGGCGCTGCCGGCGCGGGCGCCGGGGGGGCAGCGGTCGGCGGCAGCGCGGGCTTCTGCGACACGTCGGGGAACGACGCGGACGACTGTGCAAGGGCGCTTGGCGTCACCAGCAGGACCGCGACCGACAGGAAGAGCTTGTGCATGGCTCGGTGGGAAAGAGCACGTTCCGTGCCGCCGAGGGGACGGCGCAACGCATGGAAATCAGGTGTGTGCCAGCGTGCAGTGTGCCAGCGGCGGGATCTCAGAGGCACTTGCCCGGCGCGTCGGCCATTCCGCACAGCGCGCCGCACGGGCAGATCGAAGCGCCGCTGCACTTCGTCCCTTTGGGGCACTCCAGATCCGACCAGCACGCGCCCGGCACGGGCACCTTGCACACGCCTTCGCCACACACGAACCCGGGGCCGCATTCGAAGGTCGAGTTGCAGCACAGCGAAGGCGGCGGCGGGGGGCCCTCGCACCAGCCCATCTGACCACCGCAGGCGCACACGCTTCCGCACGGGCACACGCACGCACCGCCGCAGCTGGTCCCCTTGGTGCAGTCCTGATTGCTCCAGCACTGACCTGGCGGCGGCTTCATCTCGCAGTTCCCCTGGACGCACACCATTGGCACGTTGGGTTTCTGGGTGCACTCCGCGTCGGTCGTGCAGCACCCGGGGGGCGCCGAGCACTTGCCAAGCTTGTCGGCCATGGCGCAGTCCGCGCCGCACGGGCACACCGACGCGCCGAGGCAGACCGAGCCGGCCGTGCCGCAGTCTTGGTTCGACCAGCACATGCCGGGCGGGGGCGGCTGCTTGCAGACGCCGTTCACGCACTGAAGGTCGTCGCCATAGGTCTCGCAGTCGTACTTGGTGCCGGGGGAACAGCAGCCAGGAGCGCCTGCCGAGCCTGCCGTGCCTGCGCTGCCTCCGGAGCCGGCGACGCCTCCGGAGCCGCCCGCCCCGCTGCCGCCGCCGCCGCTCGAGCCGCCGGCTCCACCGCCGGCGCTACCCGCCTTCCCTCCGGTGCTCGCACCGTCGCTGGTGGTCGAACCACCGCAGCCCAGCAAGGCCAAACCCGAGAGCACGAAGACCAAGGTCGGAAAGCGCATGGCCGTCGAGTTTGCAGGGTCCGTGCCAGCACCAACGCGCTGAGATTGGGGCGGGAGCGGGCCGAGTTGTGCCAGACCGCGACCGGCGGATCCGGTTCAGCGCACCAGGCCGAACCACGCACCGCCGCAGGCCAGCGCGAAGGCCAGCGGCGCCGCCGCAAGGCCGAACACGGCCGTGACCGGCGCCGCCAGCGAGGCCAGCAGCACCGCGGCCACGATCGCCACGCCCGCGCCCATGGCCGGCTCGAGCACGCTGTGCGCCGCGCTCGCCCGCGCCACCAGGTAGCCCGCCAGCGGAAACCCGGCGAAGGTGGCTGCGCCGAGCAACATCAGGGGCCCGCTCGAGCGCACGTCGCTCTCGTCGGCAAGGGCAAAGTCGACACCGATCGCGTGGCCGACGTAGACCGCGCCCGCCAGCGCCACGAGCACCACCCCCAGGGTGACGAGAGCGCCGATGGCGATCCAGTGGAGCATGAGCGGACGTTCGGGCCGGGTCAGCGCCCGACGCATCGAGCGCAGCGACGGCGGCTCGGGCATGCTCGACAAGAGGCGCGACGGGCGAGAGTCCGTTCGGGGGGCGACGTCGCGCAGCCCCAGCAGGCTCAGGCCCGCCATCATCAGGAACATCGGGACCGCCAGGACCAGCACCCCTGGGCCGCGACCGAAGACGATGTGGTCGTACAGCCCGTGCAACGCCACCGACGAGAACCAGGCGATCACGAACCAGCGCCCGCGCGTGACGCGCTGCGAGCCCAGGGCGTAGCCCCAGAGGCCCGCCAGAAAGGGATGGGCGAGCATGCCGATCAAGAGCCGCGCGGCCAGCAGGCTCGAGGGCGGCTCGGCGAGCGCGATGCTCACGCTCTCGCCGGCGGCGAACCCGGCGCCCGCGCAAGCGGCGAACATCAGCCCCAGCCGCGGCGAGAGCAGCGCACGCATGCTGTAGAGCGGCCACACCACCAGCACCTTCAAGCCCTCTTCCAGCGGCGCAGCCAGAAGGAAGGTGGCGAGCAGCGCACCGGTGGTGCCCGCGCGGGAAGCGTCGAAGCTGAGCTGTGCGAAGCCCAGCACCCAGCGCTCGGCCCACCCGGCGCCGAAGCCCGCCACGGCCGACAGCACCACCACCAGCGCCGTGCGCCGCCGAGACACGTGACCCAGAACGCTGACCCGTCGCCAGACCAAGAAGGCGATCGTCAGCGGGACGATACCGGTGAGGACGGCGAGTAACGCTCGCGGCACGCTGGGCCGCTCCGATCAGAAGTGAAGGCCTGCGACACCGGTGAGCGACACAGCCGCACCGATGCTCGAGCCGTCGGCCTTGTAGACCTCGGAGGCCGCCTGCTGTCCCGTGGTCCCGCCGGCCTGCAGCTTGGAAGGGTCCACGCCCGGGCGCGTCAGCACCAACATCTCGCCGGTGAGATTGGCGCCGATCGAAAAGGTGTTCGACACGTAGATGTCGATGCCGAATCCCCCGCGAATGTCGTAGCCCTTGATGTCCACGTCTTCGGACTTCAGGCTGCCGCCGAGGTTGTTGCCGTCGAAGGCCCCCATCGAGGCGTAGCCGCCGCCGAAGGTGAAGTACGGTTCGATCGAGCCGAGCGGGATGTGAATGCCCAGCTCGCCGTTCAGCGTCCAGATGTCCCACTCGCTGAACTGGCCCAGGCGAAAGCGGGCTCCGAGCGTGATGAACACCAGTCGCAGCCCCAGCCCGGCGCCGTACATCAGGCCGGTCTGACTGGTCTTGACCGTACCCGCGTCGACCAGGTTGTTGGCCTTGAAGGTCTGAAGGCCGAGGTGCTGCCCGCCGATCTCTGCATTGAGCCAGAAGAACTCGAGCCCTCGTCCCGAGTCTTCTTTGTCGGCCTTGGCCAGCTCTTGCTCGGGGCCCCCGCCATACTGCGCGTTCGGGTCGCCCGGGTTCGAGCTGGGCGGCGCCAGGCCCCCGGCGCTCATGCCCGGCTGCTGCTGGGGTGGCGGCGGCGCGCCCCAGCCCGGCTGCTGAGCGGGTTGCGCCGGTTGCGCGGGCTGCCCATAGCCTTGCGCGGAGGCCACCGCGGGCACGGCGAGAGTGGCGAGCGCTACGGCGAAGGCTTGGCTCTTCATCGCGAAGGAGAGTAGCCCCAGCCGCTCAATTTCGCCAGCGAACGACCCGCGCCGGCAGCGACCGCTCGCCGATCTCGCTGCAGAGCGACTCGGTCAGGGTGCGATCGGCCCCGCGCCATTCCAGCTCTTCGACGTGCTCGAACAGGTTTGCGTCGCGGCGCAACGTGGCCAGAGCCTTGTACAGCCGCGCCTCGTCGCGGCGCGCCGTCAGCTCGCGTGCCAGCGTCGCGGCCCCGCGCACCGTGACGTCCCACGCGGCGCCGTCGTCCGGGATGGCCTCGATGCTGCCATAGCGAGCCAGCACCGCTGCTGCCGAACGCGCGCCCCAGCGCGGGATCCCCGGGATGCCGTCGGCGTCGTCGCCCATGAGCCCGAGATAGTCGGGGATCGAGCCCGGCGGCACGCCGAATCGCTCGCGCACGCCCGCCTCGTCGAGCACGCGTTTGCGGACGCGATCCAGGCAGACCACGCGCTCGCCCACCACGCACTGCGCCAGATCTTTGTCGGGTGAGCAGATCACCACTTGCTCGACGCGCGGGTCCTGGGCAAGCGTGTGGGCTGCGCTCGCGAGGGCGTCGTCGGCCTCGAGCTCGATCATTGGCCAGACCACCACCCCCAGCGCTGCCGCGGCGCGCTCGGCCAGGTCGAACTGCGCCAGCAGCTCGGGTTCGATGCCCGCTCCCGTCTTGTAACCGTCGAAGAGCCGGTTGCGAAACGACTCGATCACGTGGTCGAACGCACACGCCACGTGGGTGACCGACTCGTCGCGCAACAGCGCGTGCAGGCTGGACAGGAAGCCGCGGGTCGCACCCACCTCGCGTCCGTGCGCGTCCCGCGCCGAGGGGGAGCCGAACCACGCGCGGAACAGCTCGTAGGTGCCGTCAATCAGGTGGGCTCGCACGGTCCCTCATGTCTACGACACAAACCCCCTCCCAGACGATCAGCCCTTGCGCCCGCCGGGCGGTCGGAGGAACATCGCGGCACTTCGCCATGACCCATGCCCGTCGCACACTCTTGAGTTTCGGGATGCTCGGCGCCCTGGTGGTGTCGAGTTGCACGCTCCTCACCGACGTCGACCGCGACAAGATCAGTGAGGGCACGGGCGGCTCGGCCGGCGCGGGCGGCGGCACAGGCGGCACAGGCGGCACGGGCGGTGCCGGCGGCACCGGCGGCACCGGTGGGACTGCGGGCACCGGCGGCACCTCGGGCAGCGGCGGCTCTGGGGGCAGCGACGCCGGTGACGGTTCGGCCGGTAGCGACGCCGGTGACGGTTCGGCCGGCAGCGATGCCGGTGACGGCTCGGCCGGCAGCGACGCCGGCGACGCATCCACGGGCGGGACTGGCGGCACCGGTGGGACCGGCGGCACCGGTGGGACCGGCGGCACCGGCGGCGCCGATGCAGCCGGCGACGCGCCCGACGACGCGGCTTCCGACGCCGGCAGCGACTCGGCAGCCGACGCCGCCGATTCTGCGGACGACGCCGCCGATTCCGCCACCGACTGAGGCTTTCCCAAGCGTGCGGCGGGCTGTGGTACAACCCGGCGCATGACTGCCTTGCGTCGCTATCTCGTCCTCACGGGTGCTGGGGCCGCGCTCATCGGCTGCGCGCTGATCACGGACGTCGATCGCGCCAAGATCGACGGCGCCGGTGGCGCAGCCGGCGCAGCCGGCAGTGGTGGCTCCACAGGCGGCGCCGGGGGTTCCACGGGCGGTAGCGGTGGCTCGACCGGCGGCACGGCAGGGTCGGGGGGCACCGCGGGCTCCGGCGGCGCCACGGGCGGCAGCGGCGGGTCCACCGGCGGCAGCGGCGGGTCCACCGGCGGCGCCGGGGGTTCCACGGGCGGCAGCGGCGGGTCCACCGGCGGCAGCGGCGGGTCCACCGGCGGCAGCGGTGGTTCCACGGGTGGCAGCGGTGGTTCCACCGGCGGCAGCGGTGGTTCCACAGGGGGCAGCGGTGGTTCCACGGGTGGCAGCGGTGGTTCCACCGGCGGCAGCGGCGGCGCCACGGGCGGCAGCGGCGGCACCGACGGCGGCGCGGGCGACGCCAGCACCGACTGAGCTTCGCGCGGCTACTTGTCGCGCAGCTTCAGCTTCACCTTCAGCTTCACCTTCGGATCGACGCACACGCCGAGGTAGCACGGCACCTCGACGTCGTGGTCGCGGATGTCCACCGTTGCCAGCGCCTGCACGTGGAAGTCGCTGCCGGTGCGCAGCGCCTTGTACTGGAACTTGAGCGGCTTGGTCACGCCGTGCAGGGTGAAGCTTCCGGTGGCGCTGGCCTGCGCCGTCTGATCGTTCTCTGGCAGCTTCAGTGAGCTGCGATCGACCACCAGCGTCGCATTCGGGTGCTTGTCGGTCTCGAGGTACTGGCGCAAGTGTTTGTCACGCAGCTTCATGCCGGTCTGAAGGTTCGTTACCGGAACCTTGATCGTGACCTTGCCGTCGCTCTCTTTCGCTGACAGGTCGGGGGCGGTGCCGTTGATCTTCATCCCGGCAGGACCTGTCGCCAGGAAGCGGACATCGACGTCGCCGGCATCTTCGAGCGCGGCCGAGGCCGCCCAGGAAACGCTCAGGGCGGCGAACGCAGAGAGCACGGGGCGAATGAAGCGATGCATCGGGCGACCTTCGAAGATGGACGGCCAGAGACCGCCCGCATTCAGTCTTTAGTCTTCGGCACCCTTTTCGCAATCAGGCCGGCAAAGCTGGCTCGAATCAGGGGTGTTCGCGTGTCGAGGACGCGACCGCCGGAGCGCACGAACAACCGCTGGACAGGCCCGGGCCGCCCGGCGGACCCCGTTCATGCCACCGGCACGTAGCGCAGCGCTCGCCGGGGCACGCCGGTGAGGGGCAGCGCATAGGACTCGTCGCGATCGACTCTCCAGCCGTCGAGCGCCGGGGGAGCGGTGCGGGCCACCAGCACCCAGACCGAGTGGCGCGCGATGCGCGCACCCTCTGCCAGCCACTCGGCAGGTTCGAGCGTGGCGCGCGAGATGGCCACGTCGAAGCTCGCAGCGCTGACGGCGCTCGAGCGGTCGCGCCGAACCGTCACGTGCTCGAGCCCGAGCGCGCCGACCGCGGTCCGCAGGAATGCCACCCGTTTCTCTTTCGGCTCGACCAGGGTGAAGCGCGACCCAGTCAGCATCGCCAGCGGTAGCGCCGGCGCGCCGGCGCCGCTGCCCACGTCGACCCAGGCCTCGTCACCGGGGCCGTGCAGGCGTGCCACCACCGCGGCGTCGGCCACGAACAGGTCCACCAGCTCGTCGTCGTCCCGCGCTGCCGTCAGGTCGACCTTGTCGTTCCACTCCACCACCCGGTCCAGAAACGCGGCCAGCGCCCGCACCGTGTCGGGGCCTGCGTCGGCGCTGAGCCCGCCCAGGCAGCGCTCGATGCGCGGGGCAAACCCCGGATTGCGAAGGCTCGGCATTTTCCCCCAACGTGTACCCCACCCGCGACTTTTGCTAAACCGTCGACCGCATGTCCACTCTGCCACCCGCGGCCGTCCGCGACCCCGCGCCCTCGCTGCCTGCGCTCGAGCGGCTGGTGAGGGAGGCGACCGGCGCGTCCGGTCCTGTCCGGATCGACGCCATGGAGGGTGGCGCCTCCACGCGCCGCTTCTATCGAATCGATCTCGGGAACGGGCGGACCGCCGTGGCGATGTTCGTACCCGATGCCAAGCGGTCGGACGAGGTGGCCAAGGCCGACGACGCCGAGCGCCGCTGGCCCTTCCTCGAGGTCCGAGACCTCTTGGCCGACAAGGGCGTTCGCGTGCCCGAGGTGCTCGGCGAGGCCTGCGACGACGGCTTCTTGTTGGTGGAAGACCTGGGTGACGACACCCTTGCCCGCTATCTCGAGAAGAACCCCGAGACGCGTGAGCGGCTGTACCAGACGGCCGTCGCCGACCTGGCCCGGGCACAGCGCGCGCTGGCTCCGCTGCCGGCGTCGTCGGTGGTGGCGTCGCGGGCGTTCGACGAAGACCTCTTGCGCTGGGAGGTCGATCACTTTCGCGAGTGGGCGCTCGAGGCGCGAGGCATCACGCTCTCGGAGGGCGACCGCGCCACGTTCGCCGAAGCGGCAAGCACGCTGGCCCAGCGCATTGCCGCCTGGCCGCGAGGTTTCGTGCATCGCGACTATCAGAGCCGAAACCTGATGGTGCGCGAGCGGGCGTCGGCCGACCCGACCTTGGTCTGGATCGACTTCCAAGACGCCCTCTTGGGCCCCCGGGTGTACGACCTGGTCGCGCTCTTGAACGATAGCTATCAGTCGTTCGATCGCGCTTTCGTCGAAGCACGCCTCGACGAGTATGCCGAGCACCACCAGCTCGACGCGCTCGGGCGCCAGGCCGTGGGTCGCGAGTTCGACACCGTCACCGTCCAGCGCAAGCTGAAAGACGCCGGGCGTTTCGTGTTCATCGACCGCGTGCGCGGGAACCCCGGCTTCCTGGGTTTCGTCGAGCCGACCATCGAAAAGGTGTTCGGCGCTCTCGGGCGGCTCGAGGGCGATCCCGTGCTCGATCGCCTGCACGCCATGCTGCGCCGGCTCTTGTGAGTCAGGGCGGCGGCGGCGAGTCGGGCCACACGCCCGCCCACTCGTCGCCCAGGTCGGTGTCGCAGAACTGGACCCAGCTGCGCCGACTCACGCCCGCCCGACGTGCGACGTCGCATACCAGCGCCAGCGCCTCGGCGCCGGGCGCCAGCGCCAAGTCCACGTAGGCGTAGCGCAGGCCGAGGCCGTTGCCGATCACCGCGCCCAGCCGGCGCGCCGCCAGCGCGGCGCCCAGGTCGTCCTCCAGCTTCGTGCGCTGGGCCAAGCGCTGCTCGTACGGCGCACCGGCGGCGTCGACCTTCAGGTAGACGATCTCGGCGCCGCCCTGCACGAAGCGCCGGGACGAGAACGGCGCGCCCTCGAGGAAGCACTTCAAGAGCTCGGGCAGCGCGCTGCTCGCGAGCGCCACGTCGTCCTGCCCGCGGTAGTCGGTGGCTGCCTCGGGCTCGGACTCGAACAGCACCCAGCCGTCGCGCGGGCCCGAAAGGCTCGCCAGGTCCGGCAGTGACGAGAGCAGCCCCTCGACCCCGCTGGCGATGGTCTGGGGCAGATCCCCGAGCGCGAAGCGCGGGGCGGCGTCGCGCTGGACCACCCGCAGCGGACCACCGCGCGGCAGGGGCTCCGCGTCGACCTTGCCGATCCAGTCGTCGAGCACGCGTTCGCCCAGCAGGACCTCGGCTGCTCGCTCCGCGGCCGCCACCGCGCGGGGATCGGTGTTGCCCCCGAACCCGTCCCCATAGATCACCAGCTCGAGCAGGTGCCCGCGCGAAAAGCCCGCACGTGCCTGCGCGCTGGCCAGATCGTAGCCGTGCTCGGTCTGGATCGTCGCTCGCATCTCGGCGAACGTCTGGGGGGGCCGGTGGGTCGCGAAGCGCAGCTTGCCGAGCGCCAGGCCGCGCTCCACCACGAACGCCGAGAGCGGCCTGAGCTGGCGCTCGCCGCGCGGCGTGATCACCACCATGCCGTCGGGCATCACCTCGGCGTCGAGATCAGGGTGGATCTCGGCGGCCAGCGCTGCCGCATTCGACGGCGTGATCTGCGCCAGCAATGCGTCGATGCGTGCCGCGAGCACCTCGCGGTCGCGCGCTTCGTCGGGGCCGGCGTGGAGGAAGCGCATCCGCCCCTTGGCATGCGCTCAGTTGCGTTTTCGCGTCAAGGCTCGGCGGGGTTGCCGCAGGCCCGATCGGTTCTCGTCAGGGCGACCTGCAGCGTCCGGCTCAGCAGCGAGGCGACCGGACCGGTGTCGAGGCGCGAGGCCCGTCTCTTGCCGCCATGGGCGCATCACGCCGCGGCCATCGGGGGCGGTGACCGG
>JAKLKA010000271.1 GCA_023150915.1 Polyangiaceae bacterium | reverse complement strand
CCCGGGCGGCCACTTCAAACTCCTCCACCTGTGGCCGGGTCAAATTCCTCCACCCGGTGCGGTGGGACGGGTGGAACTTTAGTGGGCTGATGCGTGCTTGGCAATGCGGCTGGCGGCCTCCTTCAGGCGCCAGCTCTTTCCTTCGAACTTGAGTAGGTGTCCGTGATGCATGAGGCGGTCGAGCAGCGGGGTGACCACGACGACATCGCCGAGTAGCTTCGGCCAGTCCTCGAGCGGCCGGTTCGACGTGATGACGGTGGCGGCCTTTTCGTAGCGGCTCATCAGCACGTCGGCCAGTTCGTCGCCGGCGGTGGCCGGAAGCTTGCGCAAGAACAGGTCGTCGATGAGCAGCAGATCGGCGCTTCGCAGCTGAGCGCGCAGTTTCCGTAGTGCGCCGAGCTCGCGCGCTTCGCTGATGTCTTCGATGAGTTGATGCGCTTCGCGGTAGAGGACTTTGTAGCCGCGGTTGACGGCGAGCAGGGCGAGCGCTTTGGCTGCGTGGCTTTTGCCGGTGCCGGGCGGGCCGATGAGCAGTGCATCCTCGTGGGTGTCGATGAATTTGAGGGTGGCGAGTTCGAGCACGTCGCGTTTGGGCAGCCGCGGGTTGTAGCTCCAGTCGAAGTCCTTGAGGGCTTTGCGCTCGGTGAGCCCGGACAGCAGGTAGCGGCGATCGAGCAAGCGTGAGCGGCGGCGGTCGAGTTCGTCCTGCACGAGCCAGGAGAACGCTTCGATGAAGTCCATCTCGTGGCTCGCGACCTGCAGGGCACGAGATTCGAGGGTGGCGCGCATGCCGGACAGGCGCAGGCTGCGCAGCGCGCGTTCGAGTTCAGTGATGGACATGGCCATCGAGGTCTCCGTCGTCGTGGTGCGTCCGGGTGTGGGTTTCCCAGAACGATTGATAGTCGGTGATCGGTCGGATCTGCGGGCCTTCGACGCTCGTGGTGGCCGGCGGCGAGGCGGCGGCGGCTTGCCGGCGTTCGAGCGCGCGTTTTACCGCCGCGTAGGAGAGGCAGTCGGCGGCGAGCAGCTGCGCGCAGACTGCCTCGATGTCGGCACGGGTGTATCGGCGCGGCAGTTGCACGAGGCCGTAGATCGCGCGCTGGCCCGGGCGGCCGAGGCGGGCGAAGAGCTCGCGCGCGAAGGCTGCCGTGCGGGGGCCGATCTTGTCCATGCGCGCGAGCATTCGCGTGGTCTCGCGCGAGGGATTGAAGATGCGGTCGGTGCCCTCGAGCACGAACGCGCCTTTGCGCGCAGCCTTTGGATGGCGGCGCAACAGTTGGCCGCGGGCATCGAGGATCTCGATCGACTGGGCGAAGGCGCGCACCGTGACTTCGCCATGAGGGGCAGCGGGAAGTGCGGCGTAGTAGGAGCCTTCGACTTGCACCAGGCCGGCGTCGTCGACGGTTCGCACGCTCTGGCGGAAGAATGCGAAGCCGCTCGCCGGCAACGGCTGCAGATGCGGCTGTTCCTCGCGGAAGAGCTCGGCCACCTGCCGTTTCTTGCGGCCGTGGATACGCGGGGCGGCCCAGCGCTCCTCCCAGTGGGCGAGCCATTCGTTCTGCGCTTCGATCGACTCGAAACGGCGACCCTTGAGGGCCGTGGTCTGGGTATGTTGGATCGCGTTCTCGACCGTGCCCTTTCGATTGGGGTCTCGCACCCGGCACGGGTCGGCCACCGCCGAGTAATGGGCGAGCATCGCCGCGTACACCGGATTCAATTCCGGGGCGTAGATGTCGGGCCGGATCACGCCCTCCTTCAGGTTGTCGAGCACGACGTACTTGCAGCACCCGCCCAAGGCCCGGAAGGCTTCTTCGTGCAGGCGTGCCCAGGTCTCCTGGCTGGTCTGCCAGACCACCTTGCGGAAACTCTTGCCCGAGAACTTGAGCGTCATCACGAACAGGTACGGGCGGCGGTACTTGCCGTTGGCGTGCAACGTGGGCGCGCCCTGGCCGTAGTCGACCTGCGCTTCCTCCCCGGGCAGGAACTCGAGCACGTCGAAGCGTTCCGGTGCGCGGCGCTTGAGGCTCGCCACGAAGCGCTTCACCGAGTTGTAGGAGTGGGCGAAGCCGTGCAGTTCCACCAGGTCCTGGTAGATGCTCACGGCGTTGCGCCCGAGCTCGACCTGGGCCTCGATCCAGGCCCGGTGCGGCGCACACGCCGACAGCGTCGGCGCCGGTGGCCGGGGTGGGGGAATTTGCTCGTCCCCAGCTTCCGCGCCGGTGGCCACCCCGGAGGAATTTGCCCGCTGGTAGCGACGGATGGTCTTGCGATCCACCCCGGTGAATCGCTCGATCTCCCGCTGCGTCGCACCCTGCGCGAGCAGCGTGCGAATCGTGGTCAACAACTCCGGCTTCAAGACGTTCACTCCTTCCCCCTCACGATGGTGAGGGGCAACGGTAACGTCCCGCCGCGCGGCGCCCCGATCAGGCGCCGCTATGCTCGATCAGGTGGGGGAAATTGGGGTGGCCACGAGTGGAGGAGTTTGGGTGGCCGCCGGGGGTTCAGGCCGCTTCCCCATCCGGTGGCAAGGCCCTCGCTCGCGCCGACCCGGGTGCGACAGTGCAATTTACGCACCGATGACGCGCAGCCCGCTTGCCTTCGCGGCGATGGCCAATGCCGCGTCGTGCGTCGCCATCGACAGATCCTTCCCCGCCTGCTCCTTCCACAGCAACGCCGTGGCGAGATGAATCGCATCCAGCGTTCCCAGCGCCGTCGGGAGCGGTTGGGCAGCG
>JAKLKA010000101.1 GCA_023150915.1 Polyangiaceae bacterium | reverse complement strand
GCGCGCCCAGCGGCGGTGGCGGCTCGCCCAGCGGCGGCACCGGCGGCGGCGGCACCGGTGGCGGCGGCACCGGTGGCGGTGGAACGGGTGGCACGGGCGGCTCCAGCTGTGTCGACAAGGGTTTCGAGCCCAACGAGACCGAGAGCGCGGCCACCGCACTGGGCACCATCAACGACTGCGACGGCTCGGGCTCGACGGCCTCGGGCAAGCTCGATGGCTCGTCCGACGTCGACTACTACTCGTTCTTCGGAACCGATCAGACGGGTTGCGTGGTCGGCCCCGTCGCTTCCACCACGGCCAAGGTGCGACTGTGCCTGTTCGCCGACTGCGCCAGCGCGAAGGTCAGCTGTTCGTCCGGAACCCCGAGCACTTCCCCGGGCGGGCGCCCCGGCTGTTGTGTGCCGGCCGGCGGCAAGGTCGACCTGTCGCTCGACTGCACCGGCTGGACCGACGACGCCACGATCTATGTCCGCGTGGATCAGGGCGCCGCGAACGCGTGCACCGCATACTCGGTCGACTACCACTACTAGGATTGTGTCCGCGCCGATGGGCAACTACGGATGCGCGCGCCCCCGCTCGGGCACTGCCGGCGGGCCCTCGCGATCGACGTCGAAGGTCTGGGCACGATAGCGCGTGCTCCACGCGAAGCTTGCCTCGGCGAGCTTGCCACTCGGACGTGAGTACGCCGGCTTCCGCGCGCCCAGACAGGTCAGGATCACGAACGGATCCGCACGCCGCGCCCGCCACAGCTGTCCGCCCACCTGGGCAAGGCCCTGGGGCTCGAGACAGCGCGAGCCGACGGCGGCCCCGAGCTCGTGGGCGGCGGCCGAGTCGCTCTGGTCGCGGCCCGAGTGGTGATCGGCAAGGGCCTGCGACTCGTCGTCGTGGACGCTGAGCTCGAAGTGCAAGTGCGCGGCGACGATGCTCGACGACGCGTTGCCGGTCTTGCCCACCGTGCCGACCTCTGCGCCGAGCGCCACCTCGCTGGGGTCGTCGGCCAGACCGGTGATCTGGTGCAGATGGGCGAAGAACAGCGACACGCGACGCGCCGGTGGCAGGGCGAGCTGGGCTGGAACCTGGCACACCACCTGCACCCACTTGCCGTGGGACGAGTTCTGCCCCGCGCGTGCCTTGCCGGCGCAGGGCGCGAGCACCGGAGTGCCCACCGGCGCCAGCAGATCGATCCCGTTGTGACTGCCGTGGGCCCGCGGCGCGAGGAACGCGCCGCCCCCGCCGCGGTCCGCACGGATGCCGTGGTCGACGGGCAAGACCCAGGCCCAGGGTGCGGGCGGCGGGGCGGGCACCGCCGCCGGCGCGGCGCTGGCCGCGGGCTGGGGCGGCTTCGCCCTCGGCGCTTGGGGCGAAGGCGCGCGCTCGACCGGGACGACCGGGCTTGGCGTCGCCGCACAGGCGACGATCAGAGCGCCGAGCGCGATGGGGGTCACGCGCGGCAGGCCGGGTCGGGTCATTCCGAGGCCCCCGCGAGCCAGCCGATCTCGCGAGCGGTGGCCGGCCCCACGCTGAGCTCGGCCAGCGTGTCGGGCGGGCGCTCTTGCCCCGGGGCGATCACCCGATTGCGGGCCATGATCTCGGCGGCCACCTGCGGATAGAGCGGGGCGCGCTCGGGCTCGGGCAACCCGTCGGGCAGCCGCGCCCGACCGGTGGCGTCGTACTTGTCGGTGGCGCCGAGGGTGTGCAAGAGCTCGTGCGTGGCGACGAACAGCGCGAAGTCGACCATGGTCGAGTCGATCTCGACCTCGACGCTGCCCACTCGCCCGCCCTGCTCACTCTGACCCTCCACCGACTTCTTCCCCGCGCTCTGCGGAGGTCGAAGCACCAGGTAGATACGGCTGTCGGCGGCGCGCCACTCCACGGCGGCGCGCTGGTCTGCATCGCGGAAGTACTGCCAGCTGTCCCAGGCGTACCGCGCCAGCTGCCCAAGGCCCTCGCCCTCGGGTCGGGGCGGCCCCGCGCTCACATCGATCGGCCCGTAGACCGTGAAGGCGAACGGCCGCGGCTCGCTGGTCTTGCGATGCCGGATCATCTCTTCATTCAGGCGAGCCTCGAGGTCGCGCGTTCGGGATTTCAGCTCGGCCAGGGCGGCGGGGTCGACCGCCCCCTGGCGCAAGAGCACCAGCGCCACCTGGACCGTCTGCTTCCACTCGGTGCGCGCCTTGCGCCGACGCACGTCGTTCCATGCCCAGAGCAACACCACGGCCAGCACCGCCGCGAGGAGCCCGATGCGAATGCGCCGGAAGGTGACCCGCCCCTCGCCGCTCACGTCACTCCCACTCGATGGTGCCCGGAGGCTTGGTGGTCACGTCGAGCCCGAGGCCGACCACCCCAGGCAGATCGAGCACGCGCCGAAGGTCGGCCACCACGGCCGCCGGCAGCTCGGCCGGCTTGGCCGTCATGCCGCGCTCCGAGTGAATGGGGCGCACCACGATCAGCTCGCCGCCGCGCCCATCGACCTCGAGCGGCAGGGCCACCGTGGGGCACTGCCAGATCGCACGCAGCTGCCCGTGGCGGGCAAGTGCGGCCATCACGATGGCGTCGGCCTCTTGCAAGAGCGCGAGGCGCTCGCGGGTGATGGTCGCCGGGCGCGGGCGCGGCGATGCCAGGGGACGGCCGCCCAGATCGATCACCGCGCGGTTGATGCCCGGGACCCGCTTGAACAGCCGGGTCGCCGTCTCGAGCACTCGCTCGAAGCTGGCGTCTCCGGAAAGCCACACCGGCATCTCGTAGCTGCGCAGGTCGGCCTTCACCCCCACCGAGCGGACCGGCAGCAGGTGACCCGTGAGGCCGGCGCCCTGCGCGATCTCGCGAATCGCCGCGTCGCTCTCGGCCCGAGTGCCCCAGCCCGGGGGGAGGCTGCCGTCCGAGCAGAGCAGGCGGATGCCCAGGCCCGGACCCGGGAAGGGGTGGCGCCACAACAGCTCGTCCGCGATCCCCAGCTTTGCGCCCAGCTCGCGCACCTCGGACTTGTACAGCTCGTGCAGCGGTTCGATCACCCGGCCTTCGGCGATCATCTGCTCGATGATCGGCACGCGGTTGTGGTGGGTCTTGATCACGTCGGCGCGCTTCGTTCCGCCGGTCTCGATGGTGTCGGGATAGATGGTGCCCTGCCCCAGCAACATCTGCTCGAGCCCGAGTCGCTTCGCCTCGCGCTCGAACACCTTCACGTAGGTGTCGCCGATCGCGCGCCGTTTTGCCTCGGGCTCGACCAGCCCGGCAAGGCTGGCCATGAAGTCGTCGGTGGCGTCGATGAAGTGGAGATTGCCGGAGACGCCCAGGCCCTTCAGCGACTCGACCACCCTGCGGCTCTCGTCTTTGCGCATCAGGCCGTTGTCGACGTGGAGCAGGTGCAGGTGGTCGGCGCCCAGCGCCTCGGCGAAGAGCTTGGCGCACACCGTCGAGTCCACGCCCCCCGACGCCAGGAGGAACACCCCCTTTCCCGCGGCCTGGGCTCGGATCTTGGCCACCTCTTCCTCGACGTAGCGGTGCATCGTCCAGGTTGGGCGGCAGCCGCAGATGCCGATGGCGAAGTTCTCGAGCATCTTCTCGCCGAACTCGCTGTCGTCGACTTCGGGGTGGAACTGGAAGCCATAGCGGCGGCGCGCGTCGTCGGCGATGGCCGCATTCCGATGGGGGTGGTCGTCGCCGGGCACGCGACTGGTCGCGATCTCGGAGAACCCGTCGCCCAGGGCCACCACCGTGTCGCCGTGGCTCATCCAGACCGTGGACTCGGCGGGGACGCCGGCGAAGATCGGCGAGCTCGTGCTCACCGTCAGGCGCGCGGGACCGTACTCGCGCTGACAGTGCTCGACCTGCCCGCCGTAGCGCTTGGCGACCTCTTGATGACCGAAGCAAAACCCCAGGATGGGCACCGGCAGATCCAGGACGGCGCGGGTGTATCCGCCCTCGTCGGCCGAGGCCAGCGCCGGGCTGCCCGATAGGATCACGCCGCGATAGCCGACGAACGCCTCGATCGGATCGTCGGGCTGGCGGATCTCGGCCAGCACGTGCAGGCGCCGCACCTTGGTGGCGATCAAGTGAGCGTACTGCCCACCGAAGTCGATGACGGCGATGCGATCGTGGACCGGCGCGTTCATGGGGGCGGAGGATGCCTCCATGGCTTCGGGGCGTCTACTTGGCTTCCCAGCGGCCCTCGACCACGCCGCCATCCCGCGCCGTGGCGACGACGCGCCCCACGTCGGCGAACAGACCGATGAACGGCGCAGCCCACGCTTCATGGCGCCAAACGCACCGCCAGGGCAGCGTGCCGCCGGGCTCGTGAAGCCAGATGTTGCCCGGGCTGGCAGCCCAGATCCGAGCGCCCACGTCCACCGCGACCGCGCCGAAATCGGGCCCTTCGTCCCCCACCGCCAGCGGCCTCGTCGAATGCTCGTCGAACGAGAGCACGCGCCCGCCGTCCCCCACCACCGCCCCAATGGCGAGATCGGCGCGCCCGGCACACGAGGAGTACATCAGAGGCTCGCCCCCGGCCACCAGCTCGACCTCGAACATGAGCGGGCGATAGATGGCCGCATAGCCGCCACCCGCCTTGGACTCGCCGGCGATCAGCCAGCGCTCGTCGTCGAGGCGCGCCAACGAGCGCACCGACTTGGCGCGAGCGAGCGCGGCTGGCTTCATCCAGCGGCGCGACGCCAGGGCGAACAAGAGCGGCGCGTCGTCGGGGCGCTGGCCGACCAGAACCGCGAGGTCCTCGAGATCACCGCTGGCGTGGGTGAAAGACACGCTGGGGTCGTCCCCGCGCAAGAGCCCCGTGGCGCCGTCGGTGGAGTAGTGCGCGATGAACGCGCCGTCCCCGCCGATCAGCCAGTGACCGGGCCCCACGCGCTCGACGAAGCGAACCGCGGTCTCGTCGGCCAACCCCTCGACCCGTGCCGCCACCCAGCCGGTACCGTTCCAGAAGACCAGCCCGCCACTGGTCGCCGCCAAGCCGCGGCCGTCGGCGTCCCACGCCACGCTGCGAACGATGCGACTGCCGCCGGTCTGGTGCCGCACGCGCCACGTCCACCCGAAGCGCATCGGGGCTGAGTAGTCGGTGATGCTCTCGAGGCGCCGTCGCGGGGGCCGCGAGCGCCGTTTGCCGGAGCGCAGCGCGCGCAGGGCACCCGATACCAGCTCCCAGCCGGTGGGCGGCCGGTGCCGCGGGTCGGCGGCCGTTCCCCGGGCAATCACCCGATCGATGGCCGCGCAGGCGCCCGGGCGCTCGATCAACTCGGGGCACAGCGCCTTGCACTGGGTGATGCTCTTACGCTCGGCAGAGAGCGCGAGCATCGCGCCGTCGAGCACGGTGTTCGCGTCGAACAGGTCTTCGCCCGTGAGCAGCTTGAAAGTGATGGCCGCCAGGCTGAACACGTCGCTTTCGGGGCAGACCTTCACGCCACCCTCTCGCACTTGCTCGGGCGCCGCGTAGCCGGGGGTGCCGCCGGGCACCCCCACGAAGGTGCCGGCCCCACCCTGAGGTCGGGCAATGCCGAAGTCGGCGATCTTGAACAGCTCGTCTTGTCCGAAGCCGCAGCACAGCACGTTGTGCGGCGAGAGATCGCGGTGCACCACCCCGACCTCGTGGATGGCCTCGAGCCCGCTGGCCAGGCAAGTCAGGGCCAGCTCGGCACGTTCGGGGTCGAAGGCGTAACCGGTCTGCTCGACGCTGAACCCCACGCGCTCTTCGAGCGTGGTGCCCTCGGCGCCACCGTGCACGTACTCGAGCGCCAGCCAGGGCAGCCGCAGGTCGATGCCCCCCTGCTGCACGTCGATCACGTCGCTGGCCAGCATGCGCACCACGAACGGGGTGGGGGGCACCCGCTCGTTCAAGCGCCCGAGCGCCACCGTCTCTTTCTCGACGGCCAAGATGGCCAGGTCGCCCGCCACGCGCATCAGGCTGGGCCGGACCAGCTTGAGCACCACCGGCGCCTCGCCGTCCGGCGCGCTGCGGATCGCGAAGAACGCGATGGAGTAGCTGCCCGCCCCGACCATGCGTTCGAGGGTGTAGACGACGTCGGGTTGCGCCGCAGCGCGCACCGAGACCCCCTCGAGCCCGCGCAGGAGATCGTCGTCCGGCGCCAAGAACATGATCCGGCGCAGTATAGTTCGATCGGTGGTGCCTCATCGGCCAAAGCACGCGGGTGCGCGCGGAAGCCGCCCAAAGCCGAGCAGGCGCACCGACCCGGTCGGCCCGACCCCCGGCCGTCAGCCTGCCTTCACCATCGCGCCCAGGCGCTCGATCGCGCGGTCCATGGCCGAGAGCGAGGGACCGAACGAGAAGCGCACGTGGTGACGGAAGCGTGACGGCCGGTTGGTGCGGCGCCCGCCGGGGTCGATGTCGAAGAACTCGCCGGGGACGACGATCACCTGCCGCTCGAGCGCGCGCTTGAAGAAGTCGTGGCCGTTCCGGAGTGACTCGGGCAGCGCCGAGAGGTCGCCCCAGACGTAGAACGTGCCCTGGGGGTCCACGTCGGTGCGCACACCCAGGGCCTTCAGCCCCTCGAGCAAGCGCGCGCGCTTCTGACCGAACACCCGGTGGATGGCCGCGCACTCGGCCAGGGCGTTGTCGGCACGCACGAAGCGCTGCGCGGCCCGCTGCAGCGGGCGCGAGCCGCCACCGTCCAGGAACGAGCCGGCGCTGGCCGCGGCCTCGATCACGCGCTTGGGCCCCACGATCCAGGTGGTACGCCAGCCGGGGTAGCGCCAGTTCTTGGTCAACCCGTCGAACAGCACCACCGGATCTTCGTTCACGTCTTCGACGTAACGCGCGGCGCTGACGGTGCGGGGGGAGTCGCCCCAGACGTAGTAGCTGTAGAACTCGTCGATCAAGAGCGCGCAGTCGAGCTCGCGCGCCGTGGCCACCCAGCCACCGAGCTCGTCGCCCTCGATCAGCTTGCCGGTGGGGTTGCACGGGTTCGAGAGCAAGAGGGCGCCCAGGCCGCGGCCCAAGATCTCGCGCCGAAGCTCGGTCACGGTGAAGCGATAGCCCTGCTCGGGATCGAGCAAGATGGGGATGGGCGTGAAGCGCCGGAACACGTCGAGCAGCTCTTCATAGGCGGTGTAGTCGGGCAAGAAGTGCCCCAGGTGCACGGGCCCGACCGCGGCGCACGCCCGCATGATCGAGACGCGGCCGCCACCCGCGATGGCGACGTTCTCGGCGCTGTACTGCGAGGGCAGGCCGCGGCGATAGAGCTGGTTGTACAGACCGGCGACCGCTTCGCGCAGCTCCCACAGCCCGGCGACCGGTGCGTATTCCTGATCGGCCACGTCGATCTCGACGTGGCTGACCCGCGGCGGCGCCCCCTCGAGCTGCCCGGTCTCGGGCATGCCCTGGCCCAGGTTGCACCACTCGGGGTCGTCTTGCGAGTAGCCGTGACGCTGCGCTTCCGCCATCACGTAGATGACGCCCGTGCGCGGAACGGGGCGAATCGCTGTGAGCATGAGCGGCGGAGCTTATCAGCTCGCGTCGAGCACGGCGCGCACCTTTTCCAGCAACACCGACGGCGTGTACGGCTTGGGCAAGAACTCGGGGCTCGGCCCTACGGCGGTCGCGGTGTCGAGCACCTGTCGAGCGTGCCCCGAGACGTAGAGCACACGCAGGCGTGGGTTCCTCGACAGAAACGCCTCGGCCACTTGCACCCCGGACCCGCCGGGCATCACCAGATCCGCGACCAGCAGGTCGAGCTCGGGCGCGCCGTCGAGGAGCGCCAGCGCCTCGGCCGGGCTCGCGGCCTCGGTCACGCCGTAGCCCGCGCCCCGCAGCGCGCGTGCGGTCACCGCCCGCACCGCGGCCTCGTCTTCGACCAACAGCACGCGCTCGTGCCCGCGCCGCGCGCTGCGCGGTTCGGCAGGCACCGCGTCGACGGTGCCGGCCCGGCGCGGCAGGTAGATGTGGAACGTGGTGCCGCGGCCCAGCTCGCTCTCGACCCGGATGTGGCCGCCGCTCTGGTGGACCACGCCGTGGACCATGGCGAGCCCCAGGCCGGTGCCCTTGCCGACGGATTTGGTGGTGAAGAACGGCTCGAACACGTGAGCCACCACCTCTTTCGACATGCCCTCGCCCGAGTCGACCACCGACAGCACCACGTAGTCGCCGGGGTCTACCCCGACGTGGCGCTCGGCGTCCGCCGCATCGACCGTCACGTTGTCGGTCGCGATGCGGAGGGTGCCGCCGCCGGGCATGGCGTCCCGGGCGTTGAGCGCCAGGTTGACCAGCACCTGCTCGAGCTGGCTCGGATCGGCGCTGGTCAGCCAGGGGCTCGGTGCCAGCGCCGTCTCGACCGTGACGTCTTCGGGCAACAGCCGGCGCAAGAGCCGCTGCGCAGACGCCACCACGGTGTTGATCTCGATCACGCGCAGCTCGAGCACCTGTCGGCGCGCGAAGGCGAGCAGCTGCTGCGTCAGGTCCCGGGCGCGCTCGGCCGCCACGCGGATGTCGGCCAGATCGGCGGTGCGCGCCCGGGCGTCGTCGCCCGCCCCCTCGATGAACTCGACGCCGCTCAAGATGGCCGTCAAGAGGTTGTTGAAGTCGTGCGCCACGCCGCCGGCCAAGCGCCCGATGCTCTCGAGCTTCTGCGCCTGACGGAAGTGCTCTTCGAGCTCGGCAGCACGCCGCCGCTGAAGATAGCTGTCGCACAGCACCGCGGCCTGGCGCACCAGCGCCTGGATGGCGCGCTCTTCCGCCCCGGTGTATCCGCCCTTGCGATTGGCAACGCCGATCACGCCGACGATCTCGGTGCCGCGCAAGATCGGGACGCCGAGGAAGGTGGTGAGCGGCGGGTGGCCGGGCGGGATGCCGCCGGACCGCGGGTCGTGCTCGCGGTCGTTGCTGATCACGGTGCGCCGCGTGCGCAGCACCTCGCCGAACAGGTTACCGAAGCGGTCGAAGTCCAGGTAACCCTGCTCGCGATAGCGCTGGATCGCCGCTTCGTAGAACGCGCGATTTTCGACCGCGTCCCAGACGATGCCCTCGTGGGCCAGCACGCGCAGCGCGCGGCCGGTGATCCACGCCCCGATGAAGCCATACTCGCTCTCGGTCCGCTCGAGCACGTGTCTGAGCAGGTACTTCAGCGATGCGCCGTGGTCGCCGTTCTCGAGGAAAGAGGTGAGGCACTCGGACAGCGCCACGAGCAGAGCGGCGTCTGCCCCCTCGCCGTCGGCTCCCGCGGGTGTCCCTGGCAAGCTCATGCCGCTCCGTCCACCGATACTATCGCACCGGCGGCGATGGCCTACTGGTCGGATGGGGCCGGTAGAACCACCCATGTTCGGGGCGAAGGCGGTGGTGAGCCTTTTCGACCCGACCCGGTGAAATAAGCGTTCCCGGACCGGCGAATCGGCTCGGCATGCTCGACCATCACGCGCCACTCGTGACCCTGCAGGCGGTGACCCGCGTCTACGCCACCCACGCCGTCGAGGTCATCGCCCTGTCGGGCGTCGACCTGGAGATCGCCCGGGGTGAGCTGTGCGCCATCGTCGGCTCATCCGGTTCGGGCAAATCCACGCTCTTGAACCTGATCGGGACTCTCGACCGGCCGACGGGCGGGCGGTACTGGCTGGACGGCGAGCCGGTCGAGTCCCTGGACGACGCCGAGCTGGCGCGGCTCCGCAACCAGAAGCTCGGCTTCGTGTTCCAGAGCTTCCAGCTCTTGCCCCGCGAGACGGCGCTGGCCAACGTCGAGTTGCCGCTGGTCTACGCTCGCGTGCCGCGTCGCGAGCGTCGGGACCGCGCCCGGCAAGCGCTGGAGCAGGTCGGCCTGGGCGACCGCGTGGGGCACCTGCCGAACGAGCTTTCGGGGGGCCAGCAACAGCGCGTGGCCATTGCCCGCGCGATCGTCAATCGCCCGCTGATGCTCCTGGCAGACGAGCCCACGGGCGCGCTGGACTCGCGCACCGCCCGCGAGATCTTGGCGCTCTTCCACGACCTGCACCACGCCGGCATGACCGTAGTGCTGGTGACCCACGATCCACGGGTGGCCGCCGAAGCGCCCCGCGTCATCACGGTGGCAGACGGCACGATCGGAAGCGACGACCGCACTCGGCCTTCTGGCCACTATGCCATCACCACCACCGGGCTGGGGGCGGTGTCGTGAGTGCGAAGCGCAAACCGCGTCGCTGGCCCTGGCTGGTGGGCGTGCTGGTGGCGGTGGGTGCCGCAGTAGCCACCTTCGGCGCGAAGCGCGCTTCGGGCGAGCCGATCGACGAGCAGCGAGTGATCGCCGCGGCACGCCGCGATCTGAGCCTCGAGATCGTCGAAGTGGGTCGGGTCGAACCCGAGCGCCAGGTCGAGCTCAAGTCGAAGGTCGCCGGCGTGGTCAGCGAGGTGCTGGTCGAGGAGGGCGATCGCGTGGCAGCCGGTGCGCTGCTCTTGCGGCTCGACGCCGTGGATCATCGGCGCGAGGTGGCCCGCACCCTGACCGAGGTCGCGCGCCAGAAGAGCAGCCTGGGGTTCGCCGAGGCCCGGCAGCGTCGCGCCGAAGAGGGCGTGCGGCAGGGGGTCACCTCGCAGGCGGCACGCGATCTCTCCGAGGGCGAGGCCGACGAGAAGCGCTGGGCGGTGGCGGCAAGCCGGGTGGCGCTGGCCGCCGCCCGCGACCGCCTGAGCTACACCCGGCTCCACGCGCCGATCGCCGGTACGGTGATCCACCGCGGCATCGAGCCGGGCGAGACCGTGACCCCGGGGGTCGAGGCGGCGGTCGATGGCAAGCCATTGCTCACCATCGCGGATCTCTCGCGCCTGCTGGTGAAGGTCGATCTGAACCAGATCGACGTGGCGCGGGTCGCGCTGGGCATGCCGGTGCGGGTCGAGGTCGATGCGCTGCCAGGCAAGACCTACGCGGCCAAGGTGACGCGGATCGCGCCGGCCAGCGTCAAACGCCAGGGGAAGGACGTGGACGTCTTCCCCATCGAGGCGCTGCTGTCCGATGCCGACGGTGGCATCCGGCCCGGGATGAGCGCCGAGGTGCGGGTCGACGTCGAAAAGCGGCCCCAGGTCATCGCGCTGCCGATCGAGGCCGTGCGCAGCAACGCGGGCAAGCACCGGGTGACGCGCATCGTCGACGGGCCGAAGGGGCCAGCCCGGAAGGAAGTGGAGGTCACCCTCGGCGCACGCAACGATCGCGAGGTCGAGATCACCGCCGGTCTCGAGGTGGGAGACCGCGTGCTGGTCGAGCCGGCCTCGGCGGCCGCCAACGAAACCAAGATGTGAGCCATGATCGGCGTACTGCTCTGGGTTGCTCTGCGCTCGCTGCGACAGCACGCGGTCCGGTCGACGCTCACGTTGGTGAGCATCGGCATCGGGTGCTTCGGTATCGTGAGCATGACCTCATTGGCCGAGAGCGGGTTCGCGTCGCTCGAGAAGAGCATCGAAGAGATGGGCGGCGCCCGCCTGTTGATGTTCGTTCCCAAGCGACCCGAGCGCGCCGAGACGCGCGCGCAGAGCTACGACCTGGGGCTCACCCGGGTCGATCGCGACCGGGCCCTCGGCGACATTGCCGAGCTCGACGGCGCCAGTCTGCTGGCGACGCTCGGCCGGCACGAGGTGGTCTCGGACGAAGGGCTCGATGCCAGCACCGATCTGGTGGCCGCCGACGCAGCGTTCTTCTCGTTGTTTCGCATGCGCGTGGCCGAGGGGCGCGCGTTCGACGAGACCGAGAACCTGGGGCGGGCCGCGGTGTGCGTGGTGGGTCACCGGACGGCCCAGCGGCTGTGGCGCGGCTCGGCCTTGGGGCACTGGCTCACCGCGGGCAGCCTGCGCTGCCGCGTGATCGGCGTGTTTGCCGACAACGACCGCTTCGGGCTGCGCTTTGGCTTCGAGTGGACCGACCTGGTGGTCGTACCCCACGAGAGTGGGGCCGAATTGCTGCCCGAAGCGCGCTCGGCCGCGATGATCTTGGCCAAGACCCGGCACCCCGACGAGAACGAGCACGTGAAGCGGGTGGTGAACGCCCGGCTGGGCGAGCGTCACCATGGCATCGACGATTTCACCATCTACGACTTCTCGAGCGTGATGGCCCGGTTCGACGCGCTGTTCGCCATCTTGGAGGCAATCGTGGCGCTGGTGGCGGCAGTGTCACTGGTGATCGGCGGCGTGGGCGTGATGAACATGCTGCTGGTGAGCGTGACCGAGCGCGTGCGCGAGATCGGCGTGCGCAAGGCTCTGGGCGCGCGCCCGGCGGACATTGCGGCGCAGTTCGCCGCCGAGGCCTTGACCTTGTCGGGGGTGGGCGGCGTGGCGGGCGCGGCGGCGGGCATTGGGGTCGCGGCCGGCTCGGCGCTCTTGATCCAGCGTGCGCTGCCCGGTTGGGTCCCGGTCATCTCGTGGGCGTCGGTGGGGCTGGCGGTGGCCTCGGCCCTGGGGATCGGGGCCGTGTTCGGCTGGGCGCCCGCGCGGCGTGCCGCAAGGCTCGATCCGGTGAAGGCGATTCGCTCGTGAGCCCCGGGGACAGGCTCCGCGAGCTGCGAGTGCTCGCGGCCCATCGAGCACGGATCGCATTGACCCTGCTGGGGATCGTGATCGGGTCGGGGTCGGTGGTGTTCATCGCGGCGCTGGTGCAAGGCGGTGAAGGGGCGCTGGTGCGCACCAACCAGCGCGCGACCGACGCGGATCTGATCAGCGTGTCGCCCCAGGCCCCCCCGGCCGCGGCACGCCACCGGACCACGCGCCCGCTCTCGCGCTGGGACGGCGCCGAGCTGGCGTCGTCCGAGGCCCTGGGTGGGGCGTGGGTCGGCAGTGAATCGAGCCGCCAGACCCGAGCGTTCTTGCTGGGGCCCGCGGCGATCGGCAAGAGCCGCGGCGAGCGCTCGCGGCGCATCACCCTGGTCAGCGCGTCGACCCGCGCGCCCGAGCTCTATCGGCTGCGCCTGGCCGAAGGTCGGTTCTTCGACGAGGTCGATCTCCGCGAGCGCCGCCGGATCGCGGTCGTCGGCCGAGAGGTCGCCGACAAGCTCTTCCCGGGCCAGAGGCTCGACCGCGGCGTGTCGATCGAGATCGACGGCGAGGTCTGGACCGTGGTCGGCGTGCTGGCCGAAAAACCCATGCTCGGCTCGACCGACGGCACGAACATCTGGAATCGCAAGGTGCTGGTGCCCGAGACCACCTTCGCCGCGACGCTCTCGACCGGTGGCGGCGTGTCGCGGCTGTTCGCGCGCAGCGCCGGACGGCCGGTGAGCGAGCTCCGAAACGCCGCGGACGGCCTGCTCTTGCGCCGCCACCTCGGCGTCCGGAACTTCGAGGTCGACGACCCGGCCAAACGCTCGGAAGAGCGCACCATCTTGGCGGTGGTGCGCCTGCTCTTGATCGGCACCGGGGTGCTCTCGCTCTTCGTCGGGGGCATCAACGTCGCCAACGTGATGCTGGTGGCCGTGACCGAACGGACGCGGGAGATTGGTCTGCGCCGCGCCCTGGGCGCGACCCGGGGCAGCATCGTCGCCCAGTTCTTGCTCGAAGCGGCGGCACTGGCCACCACCGGCGGGCTCGTCGGCGTCGCCGCGGGCGCCTTGCTCGCCGCGGTCGTGGGCGTGGGTCTCGGACGCTGGCTCGGTGAGTGGGACATCGCGCTCCAGCCCTGGGCCATCGGCTCGGCCCTGGGCGCCGCGCTGGTGACCGGGCTTCTCGCGGGCGTCGCGCCGGCGCTGCGGGCGGCACGCATCGACCCGATCCGCGCCCTTGCGTTCGAGTGACCCCGCGCTACGGCGCGCCTTTGGCCTGTCGCCAGATCTCTCGCAGGCTGGGGCGAGCGCCGGTGAGCAAGAGCCCCACGCGAAACAGCCGCGACGCCAGGCGCACCGCGGCCCAGGTCGAGAGCACCAGCACCGCGATCGAGCCCGCTACCTCCCACACCGACATGCCATCGGGGTCGAGCGACAAGCGCAGCACCAGCGTGGCTGGTGCCGAGAACGGGATCCAGGTCAGCACGTGGGCGACCAACCCGTGGGGGTCGGTGAGCAAGAGCGGGACGAACATCAGGGGCAACGTGGCCAGAAACGCCCAGAACATGCCGAGCTGCTGGCTCTCGCGCACGTTGCCACCGAACGACCCAGTGCCCAGCATCAAGCTGCCGAGGAAGGCATAGGCCGTGATGAACAGCACCGGCGCAATGGCCACCGCTTGCCAGGCGATCTGCACGTCGAGCGGCAGCACCAGCTGCGCGAACCCGAAGCGAACCCCCAGGGTCATGGTCAGCCAGATCAGCACCTGCAACAGGCCCGCGCCGCCCAACCCCAGCAGCTTGCCGGTCATGATCTCGTCGGCGGTCGCGCTCGACAGCAGCACCTCGACCACCTTGTTCTCTTTCTCGGTGGCAGTGGCTTGGATCAAGTAGCTGCCGCTCATCAAGATCGAGGTGAACAGCAAGAAGACGAACCCGATGGGCAAGACCAGCCGGCCGATGAATGCGTCGGAGCCTTCTGCCTCGACCTGACCGTCGCCACCCACACGGAAGGTCTCGCGCCCTGCGATGGGCTCGAGCAGGCGAGCCGCGACCTTCGGCTCGACCCGCGTGCCCAAGAGGCGCGTGCGCAAGAGCTCGCTCAGCTCGGCGCGCCCCTCCCACGGCCCGAGCCCGCTGGCGGGCCCGGTGTGCGCCAGCACCCGGCCGCTGGCCAGGTAATCGGGCGTGACCACGAAGTAGCTGCGGATCGCCCGCTCGTCGGTCAGCGCGCGACGCGCCCGGGCCTCGTCGCCGAAGCAACGGAAGCCCGCCGAACGGACCACGATCACCTCGCCGTCGCCGAGCCCGAGCAGCGCGGCTTGGTCCACCACGCCGTAGATCCGCGGAGCACTCTCTTGCTCTTTGGCGAGCTTGGCCGGAATCAGCGCCAGGCCGGCATAGAGCAGCGCGAACACGGGCATGCCCAGCGTCACGATCAGATAGCCGAGCCGCCGCACCGTGGACGTGAGCTCGAACCAGGTGACGGTGCGGACCGTGCGCCAGCGCATCACCCGCGGTCCTCTCCGTGCTGGACCACGCGGATGAAGATGTCTTCCATCGGGGCCAGCACGCGCTCGTAGCGCAGCACCGGCACGCCGGCATCGATCAGGCTCGCGAGCACCCGCTGGGGGTCGGTGTCACCGGCCAGCACCACACGGTGCGTGCCCGGTCGCTCGCAGGTCACGCTCTCGACGCCGGGCAGCTCGGGCAACTCGCCCTCGATGGTGATCCGGAGCTCGGCCGCGCTGTAGCGACGTCGCACTTCGTCGATGGGGCCGTAGACCACGCGCCGCCCTTCGGAGAGAAGGGCCACACGATCGCACAGCGTCTCGACCATGCTCATCTGATGGGTCGACAAGATGGTCGTCCGGCCCGAGGCGCGGATCTCGCCAATCAGGTCGCGCACCAGGGCGGTGTTGACCGGGTCGAGCCCCGAGAACGGCTCGTCGAGCACGCACAGCTCGGGCTCGGACAGCAGCGTGGCTGCAATTTGCACCTTCTGGCTCATGCCCTTGCTGAGCCGCTCGACCTGGTGGTTCTCGACGCTCGACAGCCCGATGCGCTCGAGCCAGGTGCGCGCGCGGGCCCGCGCTTCGGCCGCGCTCAGGCCCTTGAGCTTGCCGAAGTAGACCATCACGTCGATCACGCGCTGCTTGGTGTAGAGGCCGCGCTCTTCCGGCAGGTAGGCGAGCCGAAAGTCGTGGTCGCGACCGAGCGGCGCCCCGAACACGCGCATCGTGCCGCTGTCGGCCCGCACGATGTCCATCAAGATGCGGATGCAGGTGGTCTTGCCCGCCCCGTTGGGGCCCAAGAGACCGAACACCTCGCCCGCCTGCACCTCGAACGAGACGCCGGACAAAGCGGTCTTGTCGCCGTAGCGCTTGCCCACGCCCTCGAAGACCAGGACGGGCGTCACGGCGGCGAAAGCACGGTGATGCTCACCCGCGAGCGCGCGTTCTGGAAGAAAGCAGCGAGCGCCGACGCGAGGCGCTTGCCCACGTACCACCTGCGCAGCGCCGGCTCGATCTCGTCGAACTCGCGATCACGGAACGGGGTCTGTGCCGAGCGGTGGATGTTCCTGAGCTCGGCCTCGCTGGGTGTGAGCATGGGCGCCACCATCCGATCGAGGTACAGGCTGGAGCGCGCCTGGCGGCGCAAGATGCTGGTCAGCTCTCGGCTGTCGATGCCCTCGGCGCTGGCCGCCTGCTCCACCGCCAGCGCGCCGCCCGCCCGCGCGAAGAACATGCGGCGCGCGGCGTCGGTCTGACGGCCGAGCTCACGCTCGGTGGGCTCGGGGTCGATGCGCAGGCTCGAGAGAAGCGTCTCGGCCACGTGACGTTCGAGGGCGGCTCGGACGTGACGCTCGCGGTACGGCCGGCCGTCGCGGGCCTGCGCGCGGTCCGGATCGGCCAGCGCCTCGACCCGGGCCTGGAAGGCCAGCGTGCGCTCGAAGATGAACCGCGGTGTGCGCACGCCGCCGGTCTCGGGGGCGCTGAACCGCACCACGGCTCGATCGACCGCGATGCGCTCCGCACGGGCGGTGCCCACCACCGACAGCACGACGAGAAGTGCGGCCAGCCTCGAGGTCATCGCGCCAGGGTGTTCGGAACGGACGACGAAGGTTCGGGCTCGTCGTCGTCGGGCGACCCCTCGGGCGACGACTCGAGGGGGGCTTCGCCCTCGGCCCGCCCGTCGCGGCGGTGGCCGAAGGTGCGGGCGGCGCGGCGCGCCTTCACGAACTCGGCGAAGGCCAGCACCTTGTCGAGATCCCGGATGCCCAGCGTGTCGGTGACCTCGCGCACTTGCCGGCGCAAGGCGTCGGCGCTGCGCCCGCGGCGACCGCTGAGCTGATCTTGAGAGATGGGTGCGCTGTCTTGCGGGGGCTCGACCACCGGCGCGGCCGCCGGCCGCGCCACCGGGGTGAGGGCGTGAGCTGCCAGCCACGCCTCCATGAAGACGCGCAGGCGCTCGCTGCGAAACGCGAACCAGCGCTCGCGCTCGGGGCCGTGCGACATCAACACGTCTTTGAACCGTCGGAAGGCCCCTTTGCCGTCGATCGCCTGGGTCAGACGCCCCCGAAGTTCGGGCTCGTCCACCATGGGAATGTAGCGCTCCATCCAGCGGTATTGCTCTCGCGAGCTGACCGGCTCGATGCGCAAGTAGACCGAATCCGAAGCGATGCGCGTGTGCATCTCGGGGTCGGCGATGCCATCCACGACCCTCAGCACCTCGCCGGTGGAAAGGTGCAGATAGCTGTGCACCTCGGGCGCGTTGTTCTCGAACGCGTCTTCGAGCGCCTCCCAATCGATCGGGACCTCGCGCATCGGCCTTTCGTCATTCTCGTTCGACATCGTCCCTCGAATCAGCTGCCAGCTTGGTTTCTTCCGCCGTCATGAGCTGCGTGCCCGACGCACCGCGTCGCGCCATTGGGTGAGCCGCCCGGCTCGCTCGGCTTCAGCCATGTTTGGCTGAAACGCCCGGTCGACCGAGATCATTTGGCTCGCCTCACTGCGGTCGCGGAACAGCCCGGCGCCCAGGCCGGCCAGCATGGCCGCCCCGCGCGCGGTGGACTCGAGCTCGCTCGGACGCTCGATGACCAGCTTTCCCACGTCGCTCTGGAACTGCATCAAGAGGTCGTTGGCGGCAGCCCCGCCGTCGACCCGCATGCGACCCAGGGGCCGGCCCAGATCGTCGGCCATGGCGCCGAGCAGATCGTTGACGCTGAGCGCGATGCCTTCCAGCGTGGCGCGCGCCAGGTGCGCCTTGGTGGTGCCTCGGGTCAGACCGCAGATCAACCCCCGGGCGCCGGGGTCCCAGTGCGGGGCCCCGAGCCCCGAGAGCGCCGGCACGAAGCTGACGCCCTCGCTCGATTCGACCGAACGGGCCAGCGTTTCCACTTCTCTTGCGGAAGCTATGAGGCCGAGACCGTCGCGCAGCCACTGAACGGCGGCGCCGGCGATGAAAGAGCTACCTTCGAGGGCGTAAACCAGCTCGTCGCCGATCTGCCACCCCATGGTCGAGAGCAGGCCAGAGTGGCTGGCGGCCGGGCGGGCCCCGGCGTTCACCAGCACGAAAGCGCCCGTGCCGTAGGTGCACTTGGCCTCGCCGTGCCCGAAGCACGCCTGACCGAAGAGGGCAGCCTGCTGGTCGCCGGCCATGCCGGCGATCACGATGCCATCGGGAAGACACGGCAGGCCGCGGGTGCGTGCGATCAGGCCGGCCGACGGCACGATCTTCGGGAGCATGGCCGCAGGCACGTGGAGCAGGTCGCACATCCCCGGGTCCCAGCAGCGTTTCTCGAGATCCATCAGCAGCGTGCGCGAAGCGTTCGAAACTTCGATCACGTGGGGCGCCTCGGCGCCGCCGGCCAGCCGCTGCACCAAGAACGAATCGATGGTTCCGAACGACAGCGCGCCCTGCTCGGCGCGAACGCGGGCGCCCGCTACGTTGTCGAGCACCCACTCGACCTTCGTCCCGGAGAAGTACGGATCGAGCACCAGACCGGTGGTCGCGCGCACTCGGGCCTCGTGCCCGCCCTGCTTCAACGCCGCGCACCGCTCGGCGGTTCGTCGGTCTTGCCAGACGATGGCGCGGTGAATGGGGCGGCCGGACGCCTTCTCCCACACGACCACGGTCTCGCGCTGGTTGGTGATGCCGATGGCGCCGATCTGGTCGCCGGCGACCGCCGCTGCAGACAGGGCCTCGGTCACCGCGCCCAGCACGCTCTGCCAGATCTCGTCGGGCTCGTGCTCGACCCACCCCGGCGAGGGGAAGTGCTGGGTGAACTCGCGGTTGGCGCGACCAAGCGTGCGCCCGTGGAGATCCATCACCAGCGCGGTCGAGCCGGTCGTCCCCTGATCGATGGCAAGGATGTGCAAACTCACGGCACCTTGCAGAGTACCAGGCCCGAGCCCGCGGGGAAGGGCGGTCTCCGAGCGAGCAAAACTCGGGAATCTTTGCGCTCTCTTGTCGCCGCGGGACGAGGACGGTAGCCTTCAGCGTCGAATATGCCGCGCTTGCTTCTTGCCACGCCGGAAGGCCAACAGGTGGTCGAGCTGCGCGCGTTCAATTCGCTGGGCCGCCACCCCAGCAACACCATCCAGCTGCTCGACAAGATCGTTTCGAAAGAGCACTGCATCGTCGAGCGGCGCGGCAACGAGTACGTGCTCCGCGACCTGGGCAGCCTGAACGGGACGTACATCAACGGCGAGCGCGTGACCGTGGGCGGCGAGCAGATGCTCCGCCATGGCGACGACATTGCGCTCGGCAGCACCCGCGCGCGCTTCGACGACGGGTCGGGCAAGCCGCTGGCGCCGCCGGTGTGGTCGCCCGCGCCCGCCACGCCCGGTGCCCCCGGTGTGCCCCCGATGGCTGCCGCCCCGCCGCCGGCCTGGCAGCCCGCGGCGCCTGCCCAGCTGCCCAGCGTCCCACCCGCGTCGCACCAGCGGCCGGTTCCGATGAGCGCCATCCCGGCGACCACCCCGGCATCGCCGGGGATGCTGCCGCAGGTGCCTCAAGTCCCGCTCTCCATTCCGGGTCCGCAGAGCGTGACCTCGCCGGCTCAGTACCAGCCCTATAACCGCACCCCCACCCTGGACGACCCCGAGGCCCACGTGCTCGCGCCGCTGAATGCGACGCGCGTGGACATGAACGACCAGTCGCGCGCCATCGGCACCCAGATCGCCGCGACCCAGAAGGGGTTTCTTCCCTACGACCAGCTCGCCGGGAACACCGCCCAGCTGCAGGCGGACTACGAACGGTTGCGCCTCTCGCACGAGCTCTCGCGCGAGATCGCGATGGAGCGCGACCTCAGGGTCCTGCTCAACAAGATCTTGCTCACGATCTTCAAGTTCGTCCGCGCCGATCGCGGAGTGATCTTCTTGCGGGACGCTTCGGGTGAGCTGCGCCCCGGCGCCAGCCTGCGGCGGGACGGCACCGACTCGCCAATCAGCGTGTCGTCCACGATCATGAACCACGTGATCAAAGAGCGCGCAACGGTGCTGACCCACGACGCCGCGATGGACTTTGCTGCGTCGAAGGGCAAGAGCATGATCTTGAACCGGATCAGCTCGGCGATCGTGGCCCCGCTGCTCCACAACGACGAGATCTTGGGCGTGATGTGGCTCGACAGCGAGACGCTGGCGCAGTTTCAGCCCAAGGACATGGAGATCGTGACGGCCATCGCGGCCCAAGCCGCGATGTTCATCGAGATCAACATCCTGGGTAAGCAGATCGAGCAAGAGATCGTCAATCGCGAGCGCTTCAGCCGGTTGCTCTCGCCGAACATCGCGCAGCGCGTGCTGTCGGGCGAGCTCGAGGTGACCAAAGGCGGGGCGCTGGTGCCCGAGTGCACGGTGTTCAACTCCGACATCCGGGGCTTCACCCGCATGAGCGAGGGCGCGCAGCCAGAGCTGATCGTCGAGATGCTGAACGAGTACTTCGAGCAGATGGTCGAGGTCTTGTTCAAATACGAGGGCACGCTCGACAAGTTCATGGGCGACGGGATCATGGCGCTGTGGGGCGCGCCGGTGGTGCACCCCGACGACCCGACGCGCTCGGTGGCGTGTGCCATCGAGCAGATGGAGGTGCTGGGGGCCTTCAACCGCAGCCGCGTCAGCCACAGCTTGCCGCCCCTGGGCATCGGCATCGGCATCCACACCGGGCCGCTGGTCGCCGGATACATCGGCAGCTCGCGCGCGCTCTCGTACACGGTGATCGGCGACGTGGCCAACACCAGCGCGCGCCTGTGCGGCATCGCCGCGGCGGGCCAGATCATCGTGAGCGAGCAGACCTTGGCGCGCCTCAGCGAGAAGTTCGAGTACGAAGAGCTTCCGCCCGCGCAGCTCAAGGGCAAGGGCAAGCCGTTCCGCGTGTTCAACATCCTGGGGCGCGCGGCGGCCGTGCAGGTTCCGGCCTCGGTCGGATGAGACGCGCGCTCTGCTCCGTGGCTCTTGGCCTTGCGCTTTCGGCGTGCGGCGGCGCGCGCGCCCTGCCCGCCTCGGCGCCGAGCCCGCTGGCAGGCAAGCCGCTGCCCAGCTTCACGCGGCGCACGCTGGCGGGCGCCGCGGTGGACACCAAGGCCCTGGCCGGCAAGGTGGTGGTGGTGAAGTTCTTCGCCGAATACTGCGCGCCGTGCACCAAGACCTTGCCGGCGGCGCAAGCGCTGGCCAGCGAGCACCCCGAGGTGGCATTCATCGGCATCTCGGAAGACGAGCGCGCCTCGACCGCCGCCCAGCTCGTGCAGCGCCACGGGCTGACCTTCCCGGTGATCCACGATGCCGGCCAGGTGCTGTCGGGCCGGTTCCGCGTCCGCGAGATGCCCGCCACCTTCGTGACCGGGCGCGACGGCGTGGTGCGCTGGGTCGGCGGCGAGAACCAAGACGAGGCAGCGCTGCGCGACGCCGTCGAGCACGCGCTGAAGTAGCGGCCATTTCTCCCGGCTGATGCAGCGCGTTGGCGGCTGGTCTGACCTGTTGGGCGCGCGACCCCCTTGGCATTCGACCCTTCCGTCTGCGACTCTCCGCGCCCCTGCCCATGGCCCACGTGCTCGCTTTCGAAAAACCAGTGGTCGAGCTGGTGGGCCGAGTGCGCGAGCTGCGCGAGCTGGCCCACGCCGACGCGCGCCTTGCCCCAGAGCTCAAGCGGCTCGAAGAGAAGGCGGCCAAGCTGGCGCGCGAGATGTTCTCGAAGCTCGAGCCGATGCAGAAGGTGCAGCTGTCGCGGCATCCGAACCGGCCCTACACGCTCGACTACTTCGCGCGGCTGTTCGACGACTTCATCGAGCTGTCGGGAGATCGCTGCTTCGCCGAAGACGCCTCGCTGGTGGGCGGGCTCGCGCGCTATCACGATCGCAGCGTGGTGGTGATCGGTCACCAGAAAGGGCGCAGCACCAAAGAGAACATGGTGCGCAACTTCGGCATGCCCAACCCCGAGGGGTATCGCAAGGCCATCCGGCTGTACGAGCTGGCAGATCGCTTCCGGCTGCCGGTGCTGGCCTTCGTGGACACGCCCGGCGCCTTCCCGGGCATCGAGGCAGAAGAGCGCGGCCAGGCCGAGGCCATCGCCCACGCCATCGAGGTGATGGCGAGCATCGGCGTGCCGGTGGTGACCACCGTGATCGGCGAAGGCGGCTCGGGCGGGGCGCTGGCGCTGGGCATCGGCAACCGCGTGCTGATCCTCGAGTTCAGCTACTATTCGGTGATCAGCCCCGAAGGCTGCGCGGCCATCTTGTGGAAGGACGGCTCGCTGGCGCCCCGCGCCGCCGAGCGCCTCAAGATCACCGCGCCGGATCTGCTCGAGCTCGGCTGCGTGGACGCGATCGTCGACGAGCCCCCGGGCGGCGCGCATCAGGACCACGACGACGCAGCCCGCCGGCTGGATCGCGCGCTCTGGGAGGCGCTGGTCTCACTCGACGGGCTGTCGCCGGACGAGCTCACCGCGGACCGCTACCAGCGGTTTCGCCGGCTCGGGTCGTTCGTGGCCTGAAGATCGGCGAGCAGGCCAGCCGGCAGCTCGACCTTCAGAACAGCGCGCCCCGGCCTTGCCGCGTCGACGGCCAGCGAGAAGCTGGCGGGCGTGGCCCCGCGGTTCGGCAGCGAGCCCAGGCGCGACCGCGTCCACGCCCAGTGCTCGCGCATGGTGACGAAGCGCATCAGACCGCCGAGCCCCACCCCGCTGAAGAACCCGCCGAGACGCGCGTTCGGATCCTCGATCTTCGGCCCGGCGGCCCGCGGCTCGGCGACCGTTCGCATGCGTTCGACCATCTCGCGCTCGCCCAGCCCCAGACCGATGAAGGTGCGCTCGCCCACCGGGATGGCGACCACCACCAGGGCGTCGCTGGGCGCGGGCGCCGGCGTCGGCGTTCGCCCCGCGACGCAGGCGTCGAAGAACTTCCCCGGCAGCGCCAGCTCGTACACCCAGCTGCCCGCGGGCAACGTGCGCGGCGCGGGCTTCTTCTTGATGGGTCCCAGGCCTTGGCACAGCCGCGGGAGGGCGCGATAGGCCAGCGTGCGGAGCGGGCCGGCGTTGTAGTCGCGCATCCCGCGGTCGAGCTCGGGCAACGTGGTGCGCAGCGGTTCGTCGAAGCCGAACAGGTGCCAGCCGTAGGTCGAGCGGGTGTGCTCCCAGAGCGCGCGCCCGGTAGAGAGCGCCCGGCGGGCGTCGCGACCGTGGCCGTCACCGTGGGCGTGCAGGTGCGGGGCGCGCTGGATGAACGTCTTGGCCACCAAGGCCAGGGTCGCCGAAGGCACGCCGGGGCCGACCTCTTGCGCGAGGAAGGCCGAGAACGCCGCGCGAGCTTCGTCGGTGCGGGCGGGCGCGGCGGCGCCGAAGAACCACGCGGACTGAGTGTCCGTGGGCAGCCGCGCCCACAGCTGGTCGAGCCCGGGTGAACGGGCAGGCAACGACGACAGCGTCCGTGACAGCCAGGCGCTCTGCTCGGACAGCTCCGCGGCCAGCTCGAGCTCGAGACCGCCGCTGCGCTCCCGCGCGGAGAGCCGCACTCGCGCGCTGTCGGCCAGGAAGTCGACGGCGTCGTCGGCCAAGACCGCCAGCGCCGCGTCCAGACCGCCGCCGGTCCGGGGCGCCAGGAAACGCGCCGCCTGGCGCAGCGCCTGCCGATGGGCGCCCGCGAAGCGCGCTGGCCACGCTTCGACCACCAGCGGCTCGGTGCCGAGGTCCCGAAGGGGAAGGCCGCGGGCAAGATACGGCCCGAGCACGTCCAGGGTGGCGCGGCGGCGGGCGCAGATCAGGCGCGCGGGCGCGGGACCCGCCGACGCGGCCAGTGTGCACTGCAAGCCGGCGTCGTCCGAGATGGCGACGACACCCGGCCAACGACGCTCGGTGGTGAGACGCGGGTTCGCGCGGAGCGCCTCGTGGGCCGGGCGAAACGCGGTGAGCGGCAGCGACCACGCGACGTCTGCGCCCCGCAGCACGATCACCTCCGGGGCCTCGAGCGCCACCGCGAGCTCGACGGCGTCGGGCGACACCAGATCGCCCAGTGCTTCGGCGAGGGCCGGGGCCAGCACCGAGAGCGGCGACGCGGCCGCGGCGCCGAGCTCGGCGTCGAGCGGCAAGCGCGCGGCAACGTCGCGCTTCACGCGCGCCACCAGCACCAGGTCGTTCGGCTCGGGCACCGGCGAGAGATCGACGGGCTCGACGGCCGCCGGAGCCGGCGCCGCAGGCAGGGGCTTCGGAGCTCTTGCCCGCGGGGCCGCAGCGCCACCGCACGCGCTGAGCATCCCGATCAGCACCACCCACCGGATCATGCGTGCGTGAACGTACCACGCCGCCTCCGGCCCCGAGGCCGATCGCCGAAAAACCGCCATCTTGCAGAGGAGCGTGGACATTTCGTACGAAAAGCATGAAAGCTCCCGGCCCCGAGACCGGACACCTCGGATCATGAGCGACACGACCGACTTCAGTTGGGTGGGCGCCGACGGGACGCTGCACAGCGGCTCCGCGCAGGAGCTGATGCGCGCGTTCGTGTCCGGAAGCGTCCCCGGGAAGAACCCGGTTTGGCGCCAGGGCTGGTCGGAGTGGGTGTTGCTCAGCGACGCGCTGGCGGAGCGGCTGCTCGACGCCGAAGCCGAAGGCCCCCCCACGGTGCCGGAATCGGCGGCGGTGCCCACGTCGCCGATGATCGACCCCGACGCCACCTGCGAAGAGCTGACCCAACCACTCTACCAGTTGGTGCGCGCGGCTCCGCCGCCCCCCCGACCGGTCCCGCCCTCGCTGCCGTTGGGCGGAACCACGCACACCGTGCCGCCACCGGTGAAGCGGCCCGGCCTGCGTATGCCGATGCTGGTCGGCGCAATGTTCGGCCTGATCGGAGCCGTGGCCGCCGCGGGCATCGTCGTGTCGGCCGCCACCGACGCGCCCACCCGAGCGCTGCAACGCGCCGGCGCCCCGAAGCTGGGCCTTCCAGCCACCCCGAGCCCGGCCACGACCAAGGGCTGCGCGCTCGGCGCGCCGCCGGTCGAGATCGCGCCGCGCGTCGCGTGGGTGCCCTCGCTGCACGCGGCGACCCTGTCCGATCAGCGCGTCGCGATCGGCGTCACCGCGACGGAGAAGACCGGCATCGGCCTGACGCTCGCGATCGATCCGCTGACGGTCGAAAAGAGCGAGCTCTTGGCGGACGCCCGCCACGTGGCCGGGGTGGTCCCGTCGCGCGCCGGCGCGTTCACGCTGGACCGATTCACCCGCAGCGTCCCGGACGCCGACGGCTTCTCACTCGGGATGACCCCGGCGGGCTTCACGCGGATCGGCACCGACGGGGCCCAGAGCACCCTCTGGCCGGGGCAGGCCCGAGAGATCATCTCGCGCCCGGCGGTCGTGAGGGCGCCGGACGACAACCTCGCGGTGGCGTTCCGGCGCGGCGACGAAGACCGCGGAGTCGTGCGATTCGGCTGGCTCGACGCCCACGGTGGGAAGAAGAGCGAGCTCGGACTGCTGTCGGTCGCATCGGGCGTGATCGCCGAGCCCACGCTGGCGGTGGCCACCGATCGCGTGGTCGTCGCTTACGCCGCGCGGCAGCCCGCAGACGCGCCGTGGAGCATCGAGCTCGCCAGCGCACGGCTGGGAGAGCTCCCCGCGAGCACGCTGCGTTTCGGCGGCGACACATCGCGGGATCGGCCTGCCGTCGCGCCGCTTCCGGGCGGGCGCTGGCTCTTGGCGTGGGTCGAAGGCGATCGCGCGAGCGGGCGGCGCGTGCGCGCGCAGGCCCTGGCGGCATCGCTCAGCGCCGAGGGCCCCGTGGTCGAAATCGCCGCCACGCCCGATCCGGTGGGCGCGCTCGTGCTGCACGCCGCGGGCCCGGCGGTGCTCGTCCTGTTCTCGGAACGCAGACACCGCCAGAGCGAAGTCCTGCAGGCCGCCCGGATTTCTTGTCGGTAGCCAGCCCACACTCGCCTACCAAAGTGCACCCCGAGGTCCGGCGAAAGCGAAAGCGCCGGGGTAAGATCGTGTCGGAGTTGATCGAGATGCGCTTGAAGATCGCTTTGTTCGTTTTGGGCTCAGCAGCGACCGGACTCGTCGCATGGGGTTGTGCGGCCGGAGCCGACGGCAGCGCATCCGGCGCCGGCGGCACCAACACCGGCGACGGTGGCGGCAGCGGCGGCACGGGCGGCAGCGGCGGCAGCAGCGCCAGCGGCGGCGCGGGTGGCACCACCGGAGGAGCGAGCAGCGG
>JAKLKA010000270.1 GCA_023150915.1 Polyangiaceae bacterium | reverse complement strand
TGCCACAGCGCGGACTCGGAGCGCCAAACATGGTGCCCCCCCACGCGTGGCGTTCAGCTCGGGCTCCGCGACGGTAACACTCGCCGTTCACCCGCTTTACGGGCAGGAGCTGACGGTTCGTGGGGCGTTCGGACGCTACGCCTTGTGGGTTGAGACGCCCAACGGGCAGCTGCGGATCATGCCACTCGGTTGGACCAACCTCGGCGCGCCGAGGTTGGTGCAGAAACACCGACTGCGCGCGGAGGACTTGCTGTCACTGGCCGCCTGGGTCCAAGACCGAAAAGTTGACCACTTCGATAAGTGGGTAGAGGGTTCGGATCCCGATGGCCGATCCCGTCGGAGTGGGCGCGGGGCGCCGGCGGCGAAACTGCCCGTCGCCGGCGACGGCGACAGGCATCGAGGCGCTACTGCCGTGGTGGAGCAAGCTGGTTCATCTGGCCCTCATGTCCGAACGAGACGCAGTGCGGAGCGAAAGCGAGGGACACGATGAGAGCGAAGATCTCAGCGTCGCACATCGAGCGCCGTGCTTGCGTCTATGTGCGCCAGTCGACAACGGCGCAGGTGCTTCATCACGCGGAGTCGACGCGCCGGCAGTATGCGCTGGCGGATCGCGCAGCAGCGCTCGGCTGGCCACGCGAGTCGATCGAGGTCATCGACGAAGATCAGGGCCGAAGTGGAGCATCGAGTGATGGCCGCACAGGCTTTGCGCGTCTCGTGGAAGGCGTTGCCCACGGCAAGGTCGGCGCCGTGCTCGCGGTGGAAGTATCGCGTCTGGCACGGTCGTCGCCGGATTGGCAGAAGCTGCTTTCGCTGTGCGCAGTTGCCGAAACTGTCGTGATCGACGAGCAGGCTGTCTACGACCCGAGCGACCGTGACGACAAGTTGCTTCTCGACATCAAGGGCACGATGTCCGAAGCGGAGCTTCACTGGCTCGGATTGCGCCTGATTGGGGCGCTGCGAAGCAAGGCCCGACGGGGACAGCTGCGCGTGCCCCCGCCGACCGGCTACGTGTGGGCCGAGCATGGCTTGAGCTTCGACCCCGACGAAGCCGTGCAGCGCGCGATACGCTTGGTCTTCGACAGGTATGCGGTGGAGCCATCCGTTTTCGCGGTGGCGAGGTGGGCGCGCGAAACCGGAGTCCTGTTCCCAACGTGCCAGCGCAATCCGGAGGGTGTTTCGGAGATCGAATGGAAACAGCTCGGCGCGCGTCGTGTGTACGAGATCTTGCGGAACCCGACGTACGCTGGCGTCTACACCTATGGGCGAAGGCCGTGCCGAGCAACCCTGATCGATGGCAAGATTCGACGCGTGCGCGCGGATGGCCGCGACCCGAGCAAGTGGGCGGTGCGAATCGACGATGCACATCCCGCGTACATCACCTGGGAGACGTACGTGAAGAACCAGGAGAAGCTCAGCGAGAATCGGCTCCACCGTTCGAAACGAGGCGCGCCACATGGCGGGAACGCTTTGCTGAATGGCCTGGTCATGTGTGGCCGTTGCGGCGTGCGGATGACGGCGCGGTATGGAAAGAACTCGCGACCTCACTACGTCTGCCGTCGAGACCACAACTACACGACCAAGATCTGTTGGAGTCTTGTCGCTGATCCCGTTGACCGCTCGATCGAGAAGCTGTTTCTGGAGACGATGGTCCCAGACGAGCTCGACGTGAGCCTTGCTGTCGAGCAGCAAGTCGGCGCGCAGGCCGAGTCACTTGACCGGCACTGGAAGCTCCGCATCGAGCAGGCAACCTACGAAGCTCGGCGCGCCGAACGTCGCTACAAGGCGACCGATCCGGATAACCGCGTCGTAGCACGCACACTCGAGCGGGAGTGGGAGGAGCGGCTGCGCGAACTCGAAGAAATCCAAGCTCAACACCGTGAAGCTCGTCGAATTCATCGCGTCGAACTGAGTGCGGATGATCGCGCGCGCATCCGTGCACTTGCGCGCAACTTGCCCATGGTCTGGAAAGCCGCAAGCACGCCGCAAGCCGACCGCAAAGCCATGCTCGCGCTGGTCGTCGAGGCTGTCGCCCTGACGCCGATCGATCTCCCGCAGCGGTCGACTCGAGTCCAGGTTGCTTGGAGAACCGGCGCAACAACGGAGCTCACCGTCCCGCGCCCCGAGCATGGTCGATGTACGCCGCGAATGGCTGCCGCTCGGGTGCGCGAGCTGGCGAACAAGAAACTGACAGACGGTCAGATCGCAGAACGGCTCAACCGCCAGGGGCTGCAGACAGGCGCCGGACTGGCGTGGACAACTCACGCCGTTGCCCGCGTACGCGCACGCGAGTGCATTCCGTGCAATCCAGCGCCCTGCAGACACCCTCGCGTGCCAGACTGCGATGCGCGGGGACGTTACTCCGTAGCGGGCACGGCAAAACTCTTCGGGGTAAGCGTGCACGTGGTGCGCGAGTGGCTCCAGAAAGGTTGGGTCGGCGCGGACCGTGAGTCGAACGTCCTGTGGCTGACCATTGATGACGCGACGCGCGATAACCTTCACGACCACCTCCGCCGTACAGCGCACCGGTACCCACGCCTTGTCCTTCCGCCTGGCAAGCAGTCCAAGCGTGCCGCCTCGCAGAAAGCAGCACCATGAAGGGCGCACCTCCGTCGGCGTCTGTTCAAGCCGCATGGCGCGTGCTCGAGCTTCGATGAGATGCGAGTGAGTGGTCTTCCGAGACATGGCGCCTCCTGTCCGGCACCGCGGCCGGGCTTTGCCCACTCACGGCGCAGGAGGCGTGACAGCC
>JAKLKA010000100.1 GCA_023150915.1 Polyangiaceae bacterium | reverse complement strand
ACCCACGTTTCGGCTTCGATCGCCAAAGGTGTGGCGCTCTCGAGCGTCACCTACAACGTGATCTTGGCCACGTTGCTCGGCGCCATCACCTGGAACTTGCTCACCTGGTGGTGGGGGCTTCCCAGCTCGTCGTCGCACGCGCTCATGGGGGCGTTCGCCGGGTCGGCCCTGGCCCACACCCCGAGCCTGTCGGTGCTGGACATGAAGGTGTTCGGCAAGACCGTGGCCTTCATCGTCGTGGCCCCGCTGCTCGGCAGCTTGATCGGCTTTCTGTTGATGAAGCTGGTCAAGGCGGTCTTCGGCGGCGTCCGCCCCGGAAAGATCGACAAGCACTTCAGACGGGGGCAGCTGGTGTCAGCCGCGCTCTACTCGCTGGGGCATGGCGGCAACGACGCCCAGAAGACGATGGGCATCATTACCCTGCTCTTGATCACGGCGGGGCTTCAGGAGAAGGCCAAGCACGTCGAGCCGCAGCTGTGGGTGGTCTTGCTGTGCCACGCGGCCATGGGCCTGGGCACGCTGATGGGCGGCTGGCGAATCGTCAAGACGATGGGCATGAAGATCACCAAGCTGCGCCCGGTCGGCGGGTTCTGCGCCGAGACCAGCGGGGCCATCACCCTGGCCATGGCGACCTTCATGGGGGTGCCGGTTTCGACGACCCATACCATCACGGGGTCGATCGTCGGCGTGGGGACGGCGGACCGACGCTTGAACGCGGTGCGTTGGGGGGTGGCCGGTCGCATCGTCTGGGCCTGGGTCTTCACCATCCCGATGTCGGCGACCATCGCCGTGCTCTGCTACTTCTTGATCAAGGCGATCTCGGGAGTGCGCTGAGGGCCGCCACCCAGGCCTGCCCCACCGCGATGCCACCGTCGTTCAACGGTACGCGCTCGGGGAAGAACACGCGGAAGCCGTGCTGCTCCAGCCGCGCATGCGTGCCGTGCAAGAGCAACGCGTTCTGGAAGCAACCGCCGGAGAGCACCACCTGCTCTCGCCCGACCTGCTGCGCCACGGCAAGCGCGCTCTCGACCAGCGCGGCGTGAAAGCGGGCCGCCGCCACCTTCGGATCGGCCTCGGCCAGCATGGCGCGCACCGCGGGCTCCCAGTCGATCACCCCGGCCGCGAGCGGCATGGGATAGGCGGCCTCGGCTCCGGCACGCTCTGCCGATAGCTCGAGCGCGAGCGCGGCCTGCCCTTCGAAGCTGGAGCGCACGCACAGCCCGAGCAGCGCCGACAGCGCGTCGAAGAGCCGTCCCATGCTGGTGGTTGGCCGCGCGTGCGCGCCGGTCTCGAGTATGCCCAGCAGCACCTTCGCGTGGGCGGCCGGGTACCAGCGGAAAGCGTGCTCTTCGGCCAGCGCCGGGGCGAAGGCGTGCAGCACTCCCAGGGCGGCGCGGCGCGGATCCCGGGCTGCGGCGTCGCCGCCGGGCAGACGAAACGGCCGGAGGTGCGCGGCGCGCTCGAACTCCGGTCCGTCGACCCGCAACGCCTCGCCACCCCAGATCGTGCCGTCTGGACCGAGGCCCGTGCCGTCCCACGCGAGGCCCAGCACGGGGGCGTGCAGATCGTGCTCGGCCAGGGCCGACGCCACGTGCGCATGGTGGTGCTGCACGCGCACCAGCGGCACGCCGAAGCGGACCGCCAGGCGCTCGCCGAGCTCGCTCGACGCATAGTCCGGGTGCAGATCGCAGGCCACGACATCCGGGGCCGCGTCGAAGAACCGGCACAGGTCGTCCACTGCGCGCTCGAGCCCCGCGATCGCCGCGAGCGTCTCCAGATCGCCCAGGTGCTGACTGGGAACGAGCTGCCCTCGGTGCAAGAGGGCCACCGTGCTCTTCATGTGCGCACCGAGAGCCAGCACGGTGCGAGCCGTCTCGATACTGGCCACCGGTCGCGGGGCGAATCCGCGCGCGCGCCGCACGAGCCGCAGCCCGGTGGGGCCCAGCTCGGCGACCGAGTCGTCGATCGGGCGGACGATCTCGCGGTTGTGCACCAAGAGCTCGTCGGCGATGGTGCCGAGCTCTGCCAGGGCCTCGGTCACGCCGGTGCACATGGGCTCTTCCGAGCGGTTGCCGCTGGTGCACACCAGCGGGCGTCCCACCGCCTTGGCCAGCACCCGATGCAGCGGGCTATAGGGCAGAAGCGCTCCGAGTCGAGGGTTGTCGGGCGCCACCGCGGTGGCCACGCTCGATGTTTCCTGGCGGCGCACCAGCATGATCGGCGCTTCGGGGCTGGTCAGCGCGCGGGCCGCTTCGTCCGACAAGAAGAGGTGGCGCTGGGCCTGCTCGAGCGACTCGAACAGCACGGCGAACGGCTTCTCTTCTCGGTGCTTGCGCTGACGCAGCCGACGCACCGCCGCTTCGTCGGTGGCGTCGGTCAGCAGCTGAAAGCCACCCAGGGCGCGCAGCGCCAAGATGCCGCCTTGTCGCAGCAGAGCTGCCGCGCGCTGGAGTGCCTCTTCGCGCGCCGCCAGCTTCTTTCCGCTGGGGTCGAGCAGCGTCAGCGCGGGGCCGCAGGCGGGGCACGCGATGGGCTCCGCGTGGAAGCGCCGGTCGGCGGGTGAGGCGTATTCGAGGGCGCAGTCGGCGCACAGCTCGAAGAGCTTCATGCTGGTGCGCGCGCGATCGTAGGGCAGGGCCTCGACGATGCTGAAGCGCGGTCCACAGCGCGTGCAGTTGGTGAACGGATAGCGGTGCCGCCGGGCCTTGGGGTCGTCGATCTCTGCGGCGCAGTCGACGCACACCGCCAAATCCGGCGGCAGCGCGGCCTCGACCGCGGCGGCCTCGTCACTGGGAGCGATCTCGAACGAGGTTTCGCCGCCGTCCGGCAGCTCGTCGCGATCGAGGTGCTCCACGGCGATCGGTGCCGGAAGCGCCCAGAGCGCGGAGACCAGCTCATCGACCCGGGCGCCCTGCGCCTCGATTCGAACCGCCCCGCGGCCATTTTGCACGAAGCCGGTCAGGCCCAGCTCGCGCGCCAAGCGGCACACGCCTGGCCGGAAGCCCACGCCCTGGACCACGCCGCGCACCGTCAGACCCACGCGCACCAAGGCCAGTTTCCCACGGGCCGCAGCCGGGGACCAAGAACGGGGCCTCCACCGGGCCCCGAGCGCTCATTCCACGTCCAGGCTGTCGATTCGCAGCCCGACGGCCCCCAGCAACTCGGCGTCGGTCGAGCCGCAGCGCGGGCACAGCGTGACGTGATGCTCCGGCGGATACGTCTCGGCACAGGCGCGACATCGCGCAGGCACGTGGACCAGGTCGAGCTCCAGGCGCGCGGCTTCGGCCGGAGTGCCCACGGCGTGCGCGGTGAAGTGGAACTGGATGGATTCGGCGTGCAAGTGCTCGGTTTCGGACAGCTGGCCGACGACCCGACGCACACGGGTGGCGCCGTTCTTCCGAGCCAGGTCGAGCACGGCATCGAGGACGGATCGGGCGAGGGCGGATTCGTGCATGGCAGAGCTCCGGGTCAGGTCGAGGACGGCGCGCACCGCGCGGGGGATGGCGGCTCGCACGGCGGGTGTCAGCTCCGTGACGTAGCCCCGCGGGGGCTCGATGGCGACGGCCACGATGGAGGCAGGCGCGAGGTCCCCCCCAGCCAGTACCCTGGCCAGCTCGAGCGCCTGCCCGACGGCGATTCCGTGGGTCGAAACCGGGGCGATCTCGCCGTCAGCCAGCGCCTTGGCCTCGAGAGTGCGCACCGTTCCGGGCGCGCCGGCACCGACCGCGGCGTCGACGATCACCACCCGCTGGGCGCCCTGGACCAGCTCGACCAGTGCGGCGGCATCCGAGACTCGATGCAGCTCCACCCCCGGTGGCGGCTGGCGCTCGAGCTCGTCGAGCACGAGCAGGCCGACGCCGTCGTCGCCGGCCCACCTCTGGCCGAGGCCGATCACCCGGATCGTCACTCGTGCTCCAGGCGCACTCGCAAGAAGTGAGTCGAGCACGAAATGCACGGGTCGTAGTTGCGAACGGTCTGCTCCGCGAGCTTGGTCGCGGCGTCGTGCGGCATCTCGGGCAGGCGCTTCGCAATCGCGAACAAGTCGTCTTCGATCGACTTCTGGTTCTGCGAGGTCGGTGGAGTGATCTTCGCGTCCTCGATCAGGCCCTGGGCGTCGACCTGATAACGGTGATACAGGGTGCCGCGGGGTGCTTCGGTGGCGGCCATTCCCACGGCGGCCCGCACCGGCACCTCGACCCGTGGGGACGCTGGCTGACGATAGGCCTCGATGATGGCGATCGCCTCGTCCAGGGCGTGCAGCGTCTCGACCCCACGCACCAGCAACGTCTTGAATGGGTTCAGCAGCGGCGGCACCAGGTTGGCGGCCTCGGCCGCTCGTTTCGCGAACGGGCGGAGCTGGTCGAAGCACAGGTTGAAGCGTGCCAACGGCCCCACCACGTACGGGCCGTGACCCAGGTGCACCGAATGCAGCGCGGTCGAGTGGGCCACGTGCTGCTCTTCGAAGTGCCGTTCGTATTCGTGGACGGAGATGTCCAGCCCCCGGTTCGAGACCAACCGGCCCTCGTTGAAGGGGTATTCGTCCGGGTGCTTCAGGCTGACCAGCTCCACGGGTCGTTCGAAGTCCGGGAACGGCAACCCGGCCAGTGTCGGCATGAGCTCGGCGAGTGCCGTCTTCGACCCCATGAGCTCGGGCAAGAGCGTCCGGAGCTCGCTCACCGTGGGTGCGCGGTAGAAGCCGCCGACGCACACGTTGATGGGGTGGATCTCGCGGCCGCCGAGCAGGTTCACGATGGCATTGCCGGCCTTCTTGATGCGAAGCGACGCCTTGACCAGATCGCCGTGGTCTTTGGCCATGGTGATCGCGTCGGGGTAGCCGAGAAAGTCGGGCGCGTGCAGCATGAACATGTGCAGCACGTGGCTCTCGATCCACTCGCCGCAATACAGCAGCCGGCGCAGCGCTCGGATCTCGGGTGTGATGCGCGCCCCCGCCGCGTCTTCGATCGCGTGGCACGAGCTCATCTGGTACGCGACTGGGCAGATCCCGCAGATGCGCGCGGTGATGTCCGGCACTTCGAGCTGCGAGCGACCTCGCAAGAACCCTTCGAAGAACCGGGGCGGCTCGAAGATCACCAGCTCGACGCTCTTCGGTTCGTTGCCCTTGTAGCGGATGGTGAGCGCGCCCTCGCCCTCGACGCGTGCCAAGAAGTCGACCTTGATGGTGCGGGCGTTCTGGGTCACGTCGTCGGCTCCTTCCGCTTGGCCAGCGACTGGTGCTCGGCGGCGAACGCCGGCGCAGCCGCGTTGAAGGTGGCGTAGAGCCGCGCTACCTCGGCTTCGGTCTTTCCGAGCTGGGTCAAGGCCGGGCGCAGGGCCGCGGGGTGGGCGCTGGCCGATGGGCCGAAACAGCCGAAGCAGCCCCGCGTGTAGCTGGGGCAGAGCGCGCCGCACCCGCTGTGGGTCACCGGCCCCAGACAGGGCGTGCCGTGCGCGACCATGACGCACACTGTGCCCTTGCGCTTGCAGTCCAGGCACACCGAGTGACTGCCGATCCGCGGCGGGCGGCCGTTCAGGAAAGCGTTCAACACCTCGAGCAGCTGCCGTTTGTCGACCGGACAGCCCCGCAGCTCGTAGTCCACCGCCACGTGGGCCGCGACGGGGGTGGACGTCGCCAGGGTCTTCAGGGTGTCGGGGCGGGCGTAGACCACGCGCGCGTATTCGGCGACGTCGGCGAAATTGCGCAGGGCCTGGATGCCGCCGGCGGTGGCACACGCGCCGATGGTGATCAGCTTCTTGCTCTGCTTCCGGATCAGGCGGAGCCGCTCGGCGTCGTGCTCGGTGGTGATCGACCCCTCGACCAACGTCAGGTCGTAGGGCCCCTTCACGATGCGGCTGGTCGCCTCCAGGAAGTAGGCGATCTCGACCGCGCCGGCGACCGCCAAGAGCTCGTCTTCGCAGTCCAGCAGGCTGAGCTGGCAACCGTCGCAGCTGGCCAGCTTGAACACCGCGAGCTTGGGCTTCTTGGCTTTCATGGCTAGAGCTCCCGCACGCTCATCAGCGGCTCGACCTTGGTCAATGGATACACCGGACCGTCTTTGCAGACGAAGCTGGGGCCCAGCTGGCAGTGGCCACAGCTTCCCACGCCGCACTTCATGTTGCGCTCCATCGAGAGGTAGATGCAGGCCGCAGGCACGCCCAGGCTCTCGAGCTCGCGCGCGGCGAACCGCATCATCACCTCGGGGCCGCACAGCATGGCGACGGTGCGCTCGGCGTCCAGCTCGAAACGCCTCAACAGACCGGTGACCACGCCGGTGTGGCCACGCCAATCCGGGTCGCCGCGGTCGACCGTCACCTCCAGATCGACGTCGATGCGACCGCGCCACTTCTCGATCTCTTTGTCGTACAAGATGTCGGCGGGTGTGCGAGCGCCGTAGGCGATGCACAGCTTGCCGAACACCTGGCGGCGCGACAGCATGCTGTAGATGGCGGGGCGGAGCGGGGCCAGCCCGATGCCGCCGGCGACCACGATCACGTCCTTGCCCAGCGCCTGATCCACCGGCCACGGCGTGCCGAACGGGCCGCGCACCCCCACCGGGTCGCCCTTCTTCAGCGCCTCGAGGGCGCGAGTGGTCGGGCCCACGGCCCGGATGGTGTGGGTGAGCACGGCGGGCTTCAGCGGGTCGCCGCTGATCGAAATCGGGACCTCGCCCAGCCCGAAGGCATAGAGCATGTTGAACTGCCCGGGCGCGAAGCGGAAGCCCCCGCGCGGTCGTGCGTCGAGGTCGAAAGTGAACGTGTCACTCGTCTCGCGGCGCACGCGGACGATGGCCATCGACTCGAGGAGCAGCGCGTCCGTCATCTCAGCTCTGCCTTGTAGACGTCCAGCTGTTGCAGCCGCGCGTGCGTCAGGCGTTGCGAGGCCGCCGCGAGCAGCTGCAAAGTGAAGGCATAACCAAAGCTGTGGTCCGCCTGCACCTTGCCGCGGAGGCAGTTGGCGTCCAGGCAGAAGACCACGGTCGCCGCCAGCGCCCGCGCGTCCAAGTGCCAGCGGAAGGGCGGCAAGAGCACCGACCAACCGATGATGTCGCCGGGGCCCAGCGTGTCGACCTTGACCGAGCCTCGGCCCGGGATGTGGCTCTCGATGGCCACCGAGCCACTGCGCACCAGGAACAGCGCATCGGCCAGCGAACCCTCGCGCACCAGGTACTCGCCGGCGTCGTATCGGGCGTTCTTGGCGCAGCCTGCCAAGAACTCGACCTGGGCCTGGGTCAGATCCTTGCAGAACGGGTGCTGGGCGAGAGAGCGCGCGAGGGATTCGGGGTTCATGTCGTTTTCTCCGCTTTTCGGGGCGAGCCGACCTCTCGGGCCTCTTCGGTGATGTCGATGCCCGCCGGGCACCAGGTGATGCAGCGGCCGCAGCCGACGCAGCCGGACGAGCCGAACTGCTCGTGCCAGCTCGAGAGCTTGTGGGTCAGCCACTGCCGGTAGCGCGCGCGCACGCTGGGGCGTACCGGGCCGCCGTGGATGTACGAGAACTCGAGGTCGAAGCACGAGTCCCAGCGTCGGTGGCGCTCCGCCGCCGAGCCGTCGAGCTCGGTGTGGTCTTCGACCGTGGTGCAGAAGCAGGTGGGGCAGACCTGGGTGCAGTTGGTGCACGCAAGGCAGCGCTCGGCCACCTTCGCGAACCGCGGGTGGTCGAGGTTCTGCGCCAGGCGCGCACCCAGGGCGTCTGTCTCGAGCCGCCGGGTGATGCTTTCAGCCGCGGCGATCGGCACCTTCGCCGCGTGGATCTTGTCCAGCGTGCCGGCTGCTCGAAGGCCCAGCTCGCGCACCAAGGTCAGGCCCATGGCGCTGCCTGTCTCCACGATGAAGCGGTGTTGCCCCGTCGTGAGCTCGGTCAGCGCCAGATCCCACGGGCCCGAGGCGCGCGGGCCCGTTCCCATGGACGTGCAGAAGCAACTCGCTGACGGCGTGCCACAGTGGACGGCGATCAGCACCACGTCCGAACGCCGAGCGGCATAGCGCTCGTCCCGGTAGCGGTCACCCTGCAGCACGCGATCCAGGCTGCGCAGGGCCACGAGATCACAGCCGCGCGCTCCCAAGAGCGCCACCTTCCGTGCAGCCACGGGCTCGGGCACGAAGCGCAGTGCGCCGCCTACTCGTTCGACCCGGTAGAGCCGCTCCGTGGGAACGTGGAAGTTCCGCTTGAACGAGGTCGGCCCGACGGCGTAACCGAAGACCGCGGCGTCGCCGCGGGCGACCATGCGATAGCGCCCCGGGCTCTGCTCGTCGCCGAGGCCGATGGGCAGATCGGCGTCGCTCTCGATGGTGTCGTAGACGATGGCGCCGTCTCGGGGCGTGGGGGCCACGACGTCGTAGCCGCGCGCTCGGAGCGTGGCGATCAGCTCTCCCAGTCGAGCGCGCGGAAGCAGCCAGATGTCCATCAGCGCCCCCGCGTGGCGGCCTCGAGATACTCCAGGGCCGAGTCCAGCGTGAAGAGCTTGGGGTAGTCGGTCTCGGGGATGTCGACCCCCAAGGCCGAGTGCAGAGCGGTGATGAACCCCAGGAAGTCCATCGAGTCGATGTCGAGCGCGTCGCGCAGGTCGGCGCTACGTGAGATGGCCAAGGGGTCCGACTCGGGGGCGACGCGACGAAGCGCCTTCGAGATGACCTGCTCCAGTTCGGCGCGGTCGGGCATGCGCCGAAGTGTTGCAGAACACGTGCCACGCCGGGGGGCTCGAATCGGCCGATTTTGTCGGCGCCGGCTTGCACGACCGGCGCTCGCGCGCGCAATGTATGCGCGGACCGGTGACCCACTACGCACGTTTCGAGCGCGCCGTCCGCGGGGAGCGCCTGCCGCTGGCGCTCCTCGACTTCGAGGCGACAGCGGGCAACGCGCGCGCCCGGATCCGAGCTCGGGGGGTGCTATCCATGAACCCACGGTGCGCGTCTCCGACTCCCTATCGCTCGAGCCCTGGGTCGTCGCCACGCCCGGCCTGAGTCGCCGGCTCGCCGAGCGGCCCTTGGGAGTGCCCCGAGACGCGCTGCGCTGGTACGACCCGACGCGCTGCGCGAGCGCACCCTTTCTCGACCACCTCGACCGTCTGGACGAGCTGACCTTCGGTCCGCAGGATCTCCGCATGCCGCGCTGGGCGTTCTACGACTGCGCCGAGTTGCCCGGCGCGCTGTTCGGTTTCGGCGGCCTCGCAGACCACGTTCCCTGCGAGGCCGGCGGCGGCGACACCACCCTCTTCGTCCCCGTCAGCATGTGCATGGCGACCCCGATGGTTCTTTCGGACACCTGGCTGGTGTTCTCGATTTCCTCTCTGCTCGACCTCTGCCCCGGCCCCGACGCGGTGGCGCTTGGGGTCGAGACGCTGGCCCTCACGCTGGCGGCGCTCCGACCCCGCCGCGTGATGGGCACCATGCAGTGGCGTTCGCCGAGCGTGGCGATGTACGCGCGGTTTGCGCCACTCTGCGTGCGCGCCGCCTGGGTCCCCGCCCACACCCACGCGGCAACCTGTGTCTTCCAGCTCGAACCGGCGGAAGCGGCCGTCGAGCGGGCTCTCGGGCCCACCGAGAAGCGTGAAGGTCAGGTCGTCGATCCGGATGACCACGCCGCGCTCCGCGCAATGCAGGCGCGCATCGAGAAGGGCGACAGCTTGACGCTGGTCGGGGCCACCGCAGACGGACTTGCGCAGGTGGTCTGGGGGCCGTCGTGACCGTGCTCTCGCCCAGGAACGCGACGCTCGTGGCGCGCCTCAGGCCGTTCGTGGTGGCGCTCGAAGACCATCGCCCCGCTCTGGATTGCGCCGCATTCGACTGGGTGGTCCGCGACGCGGATAGGATCGACCCCCTGCGCGTGGCGTCGGCGCCGGTGCTCGAAGTCTTGCGCCGGCTCGACGCCGCTACCTTCGGCCCCGAAGGCATGCCCATGCCGCGCTGGGTGTTCTTCGATGGCGCGGAGCTGCCGGCCGGCATCGTCGGCTTTGGCACCGATGCGGCAGAGCTTTCCCCGCGCACCCGCGAGTTGCTGCAGGTGGGGCTGGAGCACCAGGGGATCGTCCCACTCTCGATGTTCATCGCCATTCCCACGCACGAGCCAGGCACCTGGATGGCACACAACCTTGCCAGCATGGCTCCGCAGCTTCCAGAGGAAGGGCTGCACGGCCTGGGCGGCCTCACCAAGGCCTATGGGCTCGGCGTGTACCGTGCTCGCCGCCAGATCGGCGCCACTCAGTGGAACGCGAGCGCGCTCTCGATTCACACCCGGCTGGGACCGCTCGAGCTGTCGAGCGCCTGGACCCCGGCCCACAGCGAACCCTGGACCCTCACCTACGGCGTGGACGTGAACGAGCCCGCGTTGCTCCACCTGGCGCGTGACCCCGCGGGTTCGGTGCAGGCGGCGGCACCCGACTTCTGGATCGACTCGGACGACCACCGGGCGATGCAAGCCCTGCAAGCACGCATCGAGGCGGGGGGGCGTTACGCGATCGTCGGGCGGCCAGAGCAAATCGGGCACGAGCGCCTGCGCGTGCCGGTCTCCGCCCTCGTCAGAGCTCCCGCGGCTGGCTGAGAAGCTTCTCCAGCGCGTTCAGGAACGCGGCACCCCGGTGCCCGTTGCTCGCGCGGTGGTCACCCGCGAGGGTCATGCCCAGCACCGGTTTGGCGACCACCTGTCCGTCCACCACCCAGGGGCGAAGGGCTGGCGTGCCGAAGCCAACCAGCGCGGTCTGCGGGGGGTAGATCACACCGGCCACGCTCTCGACCCCGCGCTCACCCAGGCTGGTGACGGTGACCGTGCCTTGGGACAGCTCGCTGGCGCGCAGCTGCCCGCGGCGCGCGCGCTCGACCCGATCGCGCAGCGCACCCATGGTCTGGTCGAGCGACAGCCGATCGGCGTCGAGGATGGCCGGGACCACCAGGCCCCCGTCGCGCAGCGAGATCGCCATGCCCACGTGGATGCCGGGGCTCATGACCAGAGCGTCGTTCTCCCACCGCGCGTTCAGCTCGGGGAAGTCGCAGAGCGCCAGCGCCACCGCGCGGATCAAGAGCGCTCCGTAGACCAGGCGCTCGGCGGGGATGCGGTCGGCGTTCGTCCGCTCCAGGAACTCGAGCGCCGCGCTGAAGCTCATTCGATGAGCCACGTAATAGTGCGGGATCTCGCGGTTCGACCGGGTCATCGCCCGGGCAATGGCCTGACGCATGCGCGTCCGCGCGTCCGCTTCAGCCGGGGGCTCGACGGCGGCCGCACGCTTCACATCGTCTCGGGTGATGGCGCCGCCGGGCCCGGTGCCGGCGAGGTGACTGAAGTCGACACCCAGCTCTCGCGCCATGCGGCGCGCCGAGGGGGAGATTCGCTGCCGCATGGGAGCGCCGGCAGTGGGCGAGTGCAGCGACCGGGCCGGCGCCGGTTCGGCCTCTGGCGGCGCGGCGGCGCGCGGTGCCGCAGGGGGTGGCTGGGGTCTTGGGTCGCCCTCTTCGGCGATCACCGCCAGCGCCGTGCCGACTGGCACGTGGGTCCCTTCGCCGACCAACAGCTTCTCGATGCGTCCGCTCACGAACACCTCGACTTCGATCACGCCCTTGTCGGTGTCGACCTCGGCGATGATGTCTCCGCGCTTCACGACCTGCCCGGGTGCGACCCGCCACAGCACCAGCGTGCCCGCGGTCATGTCCGACCCGAGCGAGGGCATGACGAACTCAGCCACGGCCCAAGAGCTCCTTCGCCGCCACGACGATCGCCGGCACCTGGGGCAGCGCCGCATCTTCCAGATGTTTCGCGTAGGGGATGGGAACCTCGGCGCTGCACACCCGGGCGATCGGCGCGTCCAGCTCGTAGAACACCCGCTCGGCGACCAGCGCAGCGATCTCGGCGCTGAAGCTCCCGGTCTTCCAGCCTTCGTCGATGATCACGAGGCGGTGGGTCTTGGTCACGGTGGCTTCGATTGCTTCCACGTCCAGTGGTCGGAGCGTTCGCAGCTCGAGCACCTCGGCGCTGATGCCCGCCTGGGCGAGCTCGTCGCTGGCAGCCAGGGCCTTGCCCAGCGAGCCGCCGTAGGTGACCAGGCTCACGTCGCTGCCTTCGCGGCGCACCAGCGCCTGGCCAATCGTGGCTGGCCCGCGTGCCGGGTCGAGATCGCCTTCCGTCGGGTAGAGCAGCTGGTGCTCGAAGATGAACACCGGATCGGCGTCCGCCAGCGCCGCGAGCAGCATGTCGTGGGCGTCTTGCACGGTGGCCGGTGCCAGCACCTTGATGCCGGGTACGTGGGCGTACCACCCCTCCAGGCTGTGCGAGTGCTGGGCTGCGAGCTGCCGACCACCGCCGGTGGCCATGCGCACCACGAGCGGGACACCGAGCTGGCCCCCCGACATGTGGCGCAGGGTGGCCGCGTTGTTCACCACCTGGTCGAGAGCCAAGAGGCTGAAGTTCACGGTCATGATCTCGACGATTGGCCTGAGACCGCCGAGGGCCGCGCCAATGCCGGCACCAAGGAAGCCGCTCTCGGACAGCGGGGTGTCCCGGATCCGCTCTGGCCCGAATCGCTCGAGCAAGCCCTTGCTGACGGCATAGGCACCGCCATAGCGGCCCACGTCCTCGCCCATGAGCAAGACGCGAGAGTCGGCCTCGAGCGCGGTCGCCAGCGCCAGCCGGATGGCCTCACGGTACGTGCTCCGAGTCATCCCACCTCCGGCGCAAGGACGTCGCGCAGCAGATCGCCAACCGGTTCGAGCGGGGCGGCGTCCGCCTCTTCGCAGGCCCGTTCCACGGCTGCGCGGACCCGAAGGTCGATCGCGGCGGGCTCGGCGCCGTCGATCAGGCCACGCCGCGTCAGCTCTGCCACTGCGAGGTCGATCGGGTCGTGCTTCTGGGCCCACTCGGCGACCTCTTCCCGCGAGCGATACGCCTCCGCGTCGTACATCGAGTGTGCCCGGAAGCGGTATGTCTTGGCCTCGAGGAAGAACGGGCTCCGATGGCGACGGACCTCGCTCACCGCGTGTGCCGTCGCGGCCTCGACGGCGAACAAGTCCATACCGTCCACGTTCTCGGCGGGGATGCCGTAGGCGCGGGGCTTCACGCACAAGTCCGTCACCGACTCGTGACGTTCGAGAGCGGTCCCCATGGCATAGAGGTTGTTCTCGCACACGAACAGCACGGGCAGTCGCCAGAGCGCGGCCAGGTTCAGCGATTCGTGGAACTCGCCTTCGTCCACCGCTCCGTCGCCGAAGAAGCACGCCGTCACGCCCTCGCGGCCGAGCATCGAATCAGCCAGCGCCAGGCCCACCGCCACCGGCAAGCCACCGCCGACGATGGCGTGGCCGCCGAAGAAGCGATGCGGCGTGGAGAACAGGTGCATCGAGCCGCCACGCCCGCGGCTGCAGCCCGTAGCCTTGCCATACATCTCGGCCATCACCGCGGTCGGTGTCAGGCCCCGCGCCAGGGCGTGGCCGTGCTCGCGATAAGTGGCCACCACGTTGTCGGCCGCGTCCAGTGCCGCCATGGCGCCGACCGCGACGGCTTCTTCGCCGATGTACAGGTGCAAGAACCCACGGATCTTCCCGGCGCTGTACACCTCGGCGCACTTCTCTTCGAGGCGCCGGATCAAGAACATCTGTTCGAGCAGGGCCAGCGCGCGCGCTCGCGTTGCGATCATTGCTCGCCCCCTTCGAGGGTCGAGAGGTCTCCCTCGGGAAGCCCCAGCTCGCGTGCCTTGAGCAACCGCCGCATGATCTTGCCGCTCTTGGTCTTCGGCAGGTCGCTCGTCACGGCGATTTCCTTGGGTGAGACCGCCGGGCCGAGCCGCCGGCGGGCGTGAGCGAGGATCTCCGAGCACAGATCGTCGCTCCACGCGAACCCGGGCCGCAGCGCGACGAACGCCTTGATCAGCTCGCCCGCCACCGGATCGGGCTTGCCGATCACACCTGCTTCCGCCACGGCGGGGTGCTCCACCAGGACACTCTCGACCTCGAACGGGCCGATCAGGTGCCCGGCGGTCTTGATCACGTCGTCCGCCCTGCCGACGAACCAGAAGTAGCCGTCGGCGTCTTTCTTCACCAGATCGCCGGACAGATACCAACCGTCGACGAAACACTGCGCGTAGCGGTCCGGGGCGTTCAAGTAGGCGCGGAACATGCTCGGCCAGCCGGTCGCCAGCGCCAGCTCACCCTGCTCGTCGGGCGTCTCGATGAGCTCGACGCCTCCGGCGGTGCGCCGCACCACGGCGGCCTCGATGCCCGGCAGCGGTCGCCCCATCGACCCGGGTCGGATGGGCATCGAGGCGTAGTTGGCGATCATGATCCCACCGGTCTCGGTCTGCCACCAGTTGTCGTGGAACGGCAGACCCAGGGTGTCGGCCCCCCAGATCACGGCCTCGGGGTTCAGTGGCTCGCCCACGCTGGCGGCGAACCGTACCCGCGACAGGTCGAAGTGCTTCGGGAGCTCGTTGCCCGCCTTCATCAGCATGCGGATCGCGGTGGGCGCCGTGTACCAGACCGTGACCTTCTGGTCTTGCAACGTGCGATACCAACGCTCGGCGTCGAACTCGGCCTCGTCGACCAGCATGGTCGCGCCGTTGGTCAGGGGAGCGATGATCCCGTACGAAGTTCCGGTGACCCAGCCCGGGTCGGCGGTGCACCAGAAGAGATCTTCGGCGTGCAGGTCCAGGGCCAGCTTGCCGGTCATGTGATGCATCAGCACGGCCTGGTGCACGTGGAGGGCGCCCTTGGGCTTTCCCGTGGTTCCGCTGGTGAAGTGCAGAAGAGCCGGCGCTTCCGCGCTGGTCGGCTCGATGCAGTACTCGGGGCTTGCGCGGTCGGTCAGCTCACGAAAGGAAAGAGTGCCGGCCGGAGCCGGCTCCCCGACCACGAGCACGTGCTCGAGACGAGGGAGAGAGTCGCGAAGATGCGCGACCTTCTTCTCGTACAGGGCTGCGGTCGTGACCAGGACGCGGGCCTCGCCCAGCTCCATGCGCTGGCGCACCGGCTCGGGCCCGAAAGCCGAGAACATGGGGCAGAACACCGCGCGGTGCTTGAGCGCCCCCAGCGCGGCGACATAGAGCTCGGGGGTTCTCCCGAGCAGCGCGAAGACACGGTCGCCCTCCCGGACGTCGAGCTGACCCAGCGCGTTGGCAAAACGGTTCGTTCGCCGCATCAGGTCGGCGTAGGAGAGGTCCACGCGATTGCCCCGCTTCGGGAGCCAGCGGAGGGCGATGCGCGCGCCACGCCCTCCGAGCACGTGGCGGTCGACCGCTTCGTGCGCGATGTTCAGTCCCCGCCCGGCGGGTAGGCCATCGAGCTGGCTCTTCGCGCTCTCCCAGCGGAAGTCTGCCCGAGCACGCGCCCAATCCTCGAGGTTGGGTCGCGGACCACGAGCCGTCCCGGGTTTCTCGATCACGCGCGGGCACATGGCGGCGGATCGAGGCAAAGCGCATACCGCGCCGAACGCAGCGGTTCTGTCCGCGGGGGGTACGCAGGGGTTGCCGTGCCCCACCCGCTGCCCGCAGTCCTTGCGTGCGGGACCTCGAACAAGCGCGCTGGTTCACGTGTGGAACGAAGTTTGCTCCCGCTTCAGCGTTGGCATGACCACGACCGAAAACCTGAAAGCGAACCTGGAGAAGGATCTCGCCGACCTCGCGCGGATGCGCGACGAGATCCGAGTGAAAGTACACCTTGCAGGCCTCGACGCGAAGAGCGCGTGGAAGAGCCTGGAGCCGCGCTTCGACGCGCTCGAGCGGGACGTTCGCGAGGAGGGCGCCGTCGTCAAGAGCGCGAGCCTGTTGCTCGCGAAGGATCTGAAGTCGGCGTTCGAGCAGTTCCGCTCACGCCTTGGCTGAAGCAAGGGAGGAGCCGCCAAAGCTACGGACAGCCAGCGAAATCATGGCAGAGGCAGTCTCGGTGCTGGCCCCGGCTGGCGCCGAATCACGAGAGGAGTGGGCTGATGACAACGGGACTATCGCCGGTTCGAGACGTGATGAGCAGGGACGTGGTGGCGGTCGCCCCCACCATGACCGTTGCGGACGCGCTCGACTTGGCGCATGAGCATGCCATCAGTCACTTGCCGGTGGTGGCGGGGGGGCGCGCCGTGGGGGTGGTCTGCACGTGCGACATGGAAGCGGCAGCCCTCGACGCCGACGTGTCGGCCATCATGCACTCGCCACCGGTCAGCATTGCCTCGGAGTGCCTGCTGGCCGAGGCGGCAGCAACCATGGCAGACCGGGGGGTCGGCTCGGTCTTGGTGCTCTCGGGCAGCTCGCTGGCCGGGATTGTCACCCGGACCGACTTCGAGCGTGTCGGTCTTGCCGAAGCCGCGTTCGGCGAGCAACGCTGCTCGGTGTGCCGCGGGTACCAGCACGTGCACTTCGACCCTCGGTGCGGCTACTTCCTGTGTGCTGCCTGCCGCGCGGGTGCCCGCCCCGCGAAAGACGACTCGGTGCTCGGGGGGGGCGACTGAGGTCTACTGGAAGCCGTTCAGGTGCACCAGGTACCATTCGCCGCGCCATGAGATCAGGCTGGTCACATCCAGCGTGGCCGGCGCCCCGTCTGCTTTCTGGTAGCGCAGGCGGCTGTGTGTGACGCGGAAGTAGCCGAGCTTGTTGCCCTCGCTCCGCGGCTTCATCCACTTGGTGCGCGCCTTCGGCAGGTCGATGCCCGAAAGGCGCGCCTCGGCCGGCTTGGGCCCCAGGCGCTTGTGATAGTCGTGGATGTCGCGGCGGAAGTTGGCGATCAGGCGCCGTTCCCAGTCGCGCTTGGGATCCTTGACGTCCTTCACTTGCTCGTAGGCGGCCAGTGGGAAGAAGAACGCTTCGGCGAGCTTCGGATCGTCGTTCTGGATGGCGCGGAAGAGGGCGCGCACGCCGGCGTCGAACCACGGCGACTGCTGAGGTGGGTCCTCGGTCTGCGGCAGCGGCTTGCCGTCAGCCCCGATCAACGGCGGTGGGGTCAGCCCGGGTTCCGAGATGGCTTCGACGCTGCCATCGGTGGCGGCGTCGGCTCCGCCGTCGGGGGTGGTGGCAGCGTCCGGTGCGGGGGCTGGGCGCAAGGGCCCAGCCGCGCGTCGGGGCTGGACCCGCCGGCGATGGGGTGCCGAGCTCGGGCTCGAGGTCGCGGCGGTCGACGAGGGCCCCTTCGGCGGCTCGCCGCGATCGCAGGCGCCGATGCAGAGCAACGTGGCAAGCAGGTACCGGGACATGGCAGGCCCGGCAGGTTAGCCGCGGTCGCGCCGGATTTCACCGGGCGTCACGGCCGACCGCGTGGTCGAGCTTCACGCGGGCGATTCTGAGCCCCACCCGCGCGTTGATCACCTCCAGTCGCGACCGAGAGAGATCCGCTTCGGCGTCGGTGAGCTCGACGCTCGAGGCGCGGCCCAGCCGATACTGCTCGGCGCGTGCTCGATAGGCCTCTTCGGCGGCGCTTGCCCCGCGTTCGGCGGTCTTGAGCGCAACCTGCGCTTCGCGCAGCGACTGCGCGGCGTCGAACACCTCGGTCCGGAGCATGTCGCGAAGCTGGTCGCGCTGGGCGTCCAGCTTCGCCCGCTGGGCCTCGAGCCCCGCTGCGGTGGCGGTCGAGGTCAAGAAGTCGTTCGGAGTCCAGCTCACCTGAAGACCCACGTCCCAGGTCGCCTTCCACTCCTTGGTGGCTGGGTAGTAGCGCTGGTTCGGGTTCGAGTAATAGGCGTTGCCAAAGGCGTCGAGGCGCGGCAGACCGACGCTCTTCACGGCGCGTTTCTGCTCGGCCAGCGACATGCCGGACTTCTCGAGCGCGCGCAGCTCGAGGCGTTGCTTCAGCGCCTCGGCGTAGAGCGGCCCGAAATCCAGGCGCTCGGTCGACCTCGGGGCCTGACCCCACAGGTCCTCACCGATCTCGTAGCGGGTGCTGGGCGGGTCGGCCAGAACGGTCCGCAGGCGGTCTTCGGCGAGCTCCGTCAGGTTCGAGGTGCGCTCGACCAGAAGCTCGGCGCTGGCCACCGCGGACTCGGCGCGCAGCACGTCTGCCTTGGACGCGCGATCGACCTCGAACAGGACCTTCGCCGCTTGGTGGTGCGATTTGGACTGAACCAGGCTCTGCTTGGCGACCTCGTGTGAGAGCTTGGCGCGCGCCCAGCCGTAGTAGATGAGCTTCGCATCGGTGGCGGCATTGAGCTTCGATGCGCGGTGTGTCAGATCGGCGGCGCCTCGGCCGTGATCGGCTGCGGCCTGTGACTGGCTGATCCGAAGGAAGTAGTCGCTGACGGGCAAGAGCAACGCGGCCTGGAGCGCGTACTGATCCTGAATGACCGGAGGCGCCAGGGCCGAGGTCGGGATGGCGATCAGCGGCGCGCCGGGAGGCAGCGGGCCGGCGGGCGAGGGCGTGGCCACGAGGCTCACGTTGCTGGGCCCCGCACCCTTCGACTCGACCGGCGACAGATGCGTGTAGCGTGCTGTCAAGGTCAGCTTCGGAAACCACCCCGCGAATGCCTTGTCGACCTCGGCGCTGGCCGCGGCGATCTCGGCCTGCTTGGCGCGCACGTCTTTGCTGTTCTTCACCGCGCGGCGGCCGACGTCGTCCGACAGCAGCCCGCCGGGACGCCCGCTGAGGGCGCGCAGCCGCACGGCCAGGTCGTCGGCTGCCGCGGGTGCGGCCTTCTCTTCCAGCGTGGGTGGGGTGGCGGGCGCAGGTTCTTGTGCGGCGGCTGCGCCGGCGAGCAGCAGCGACGAGCCCAGGGCGAGGGGAACGAAGGACGGTTTCATGGTGGGTTCTCCGAAGGGGAAGCGGGTCGGGCGATACCGTGCAAGAGCACTTCGACCAGCTGTTTTGCGAAGGCTGGGCCGTCGGGCAGGCCCAGGAAGGCCATGCGATCGGCCGCGATACGGCGGATCATCTGGGGGGCAATGCCCAGCGCGAAGGTCGACATGACCATCACCGCCGGGTGCAGTCGCGGGTCGAGCTGACCGGAGCCGAGCCCCTCGGCCACGGCCCGCAGCATCAGGCCGATGTGACCGCGCTTGAAGCGCTCGATCAGCCGCTCGAGGCGGGCCGACGAGGCGATGGACTCGCGCACGACCAAGCGCATGACGTCGAGCTCGTCGGCGCCCAGCGCGCCGACGCGCGCATAGATGGCGGACACCCGCGCCTCGAACGACACCTCTTGCTCGATGGCCTCTTCGAGCTGCGCCAACACCTTGGCGTAGATCTCTTCGACGACCGCCAAGAACAGGTCGTCCTTGGTCGGGAAGTAGTAGTAGATCATGCCGATGTTGGTGCCGGCATCGCGCGCGATGTTCCGCAGCGAGGCGCCATCGACTCCATCTTCGAGAAACCGGCGGCGAGCGGCGTGGATGATGCGGGGCTCGATGTCACTGCGAGGTCGGGCCATGGCTAAGCCAACTTCTTGCTGAATCGCAGCGATGCGACGGTGACGAGCACCGCCAAGATCAGCGCCATTGCCCCGAGCTCGGAGCGCAGATCGTGGAAGTTGGCTCCGCGCAGGGTGATTCCGCGCACGATGCGCAGGAAGTGGGTGAGGGGCAACGCCTGCGACAGCCACTGCGCCGGCCGCGGCATGGCTTCGAACGGGAACATGAAGCCGGACAGCAAGATGTTCGGCAGCATGAAGAAGAACGACATCTGCATCGCCTGCTGCTGCGTCTTCGCCAAGGTCGAGAAGAACAAACCCAGCGCCAGGTTCGCCGCGATGAACACGAAGGCCAGCGCGTACAGCATGGCGAGCGAGCCGACCAGCGGGACGTCGAACACGACCCGACCGGCGAGCAAGATCAGCGTCATCTGTACGTACCCGATGGCGATGTACGGCACGATCTTGCCCAACACGAGCTCGATGTTCTTCACCGGCGACACGATCAGCTGCTCGAGCGTCCCGCGCTCGCGCTCGCGGGCAATGGCCATGGCCGTGAGCATCACCATGGTCATGGTCAAGATCACGCCGACCAGCCCGGGCACGATGTACACCGCCGTGCGCAGGTCGGGGTTGTACCAGGTGTTGGGTTCGAGCTCGATGGGCACCATGCGCGTGGCTGCGCCTTGGCGTGCGAGGCGCTGGACCATCAGCTGGCTGGAGCGCGCCGCGACCAATGACGCAGCGGTGTTGGTGGCGCTGGCCACGGTCTGTGGGTCCGACCCGTCGACGATCAGCTGCACCTGGGTCGGCTGGCCGCGGGTCAGCTCGCTCGAATAGCGGGCGGGGATCACCAGCGCCACCCGGGCCCGACCCGCTCGCAGCGCGTGCTCGATCTCGTCGTAGTCCTGGGCCTCTCCCACCAGGTCGTAGAAACCGGTGGCTCGCAGGCTCTGGGCCAGGTCGCGCGAGGCGGCCGTGCGGTCCTGATCGTAGACCACGGTCGGAATGTTGCGGACGTCGGTGTTGATCGCGTAGCCGAACAACAAGAGCTGCATCACCGGCAAGATCAGCATCATTGCCAGCGTGAGCCGGTCCCGCCGTAGCTGAAGCAGCTCCTTCTTGGCGATCACCCAGGGTCGGCGGTTCATGCTGCGCTCCGCGCCTTGGGCTCGCGCGCTTCGTCGCGGACCATGCTGACGAACGCATCTTCGACCGTGGCGCGAGCGAGACGGGCCTTGGCGATGGGCAGGCCGAGCGTGCCCAGCACGGCCTCGGCCAGCGCGACCGGGTCGACCCCGTTCTTGGTCGAGAGCCGCAGGGTGTGCCCATAGTGGGCGACATCGTCCACGTCGGCGTGGGCCCGGAGCGCGGTGGCGGCGCCGCGTGTGTCACGGTCGATCTCCAACTCGGCCACGCGCAGGTGGCGCCGCAGCACCACTTCTTCGGGGGTCCCGGTGTCGAGCACCTGGCCGCCGAAGATGAATGCCAGGCGGTGGCAGCGCTCGGCCTCGTCCATGTAGTGGGTGGTCAAGAGCACCGTGGTGCCCTCGTGGGCGATGCGGTGGATCTGCTCCCAGAAGTCGCGGCGGCTGACCGGATCCACGCCGGCCGTCGGTTCGTCCAAGAACAGCAGCGGCGGCTGGTGGATGGTGGCGCTGGCCAGCGCCACCCGCTGCTTCCACCCCCCCGACAGCGTGCCCGAGAGCTGCTTGCGGCGCGGGGTCAGCCCGGTGGTGTCGAGCACCTCGCGGATGCGGTCGCGACGGCGACGGAGCGGCACGCCGTAGATGCCGGCGTAGAACGTGAGGTTCTCTTCCACGCTCAGGTCTTCGTACAAGCTGAAGCGCTGGGTCATGTACCCGATGCGCTCCTTGATCCGCTCGGCGTCCTTCCGGATGTCCAGCCCGACCACCGTGCCGTCCCCGCCGGTTGGGTTCAAGATGCCGCACAGCATGCGGATGGTGGTGCTCTTTCCTGCGCCGTTGGGGCCCAGAACGCCGAAGATCTCTCCGCGCCTCACCTCGAGGTTCAAGTCTTTCACCGCGACCAGCGCGCCGAAATGACGCGAAAGGTGCCGCGTCTGGATGATGGGCTCGTCGTCGTTCATGAAGCTCTCGATTCAGCGCTCGAACCGGGCGAATGCCGGCACGCCGGCGTGCAATCGCTGCTCGGGGTCGTCGATGCGCAGCCGAATGCGCAGCACCAGGTTCGGGCGCTCGCGCTCGCTGAACAGATAGCGAGGCGTGAACTCGGTCGTACGCGAAACGTGTTCGACGGTCGCCGCGAACGCCGCTGCGGTCGAGTCGACGCGAACCGACGCGCGCGTGCCCACGCGGATCCCGTCGACCTTGCCGACCGGCACGAACACGTCGGCGTAGGGGTGAGCCGTGTCGCCAACGGTGACCACCGGCGCCCCGGGCGCCACCACCTCGCCCGACTCGACGTGCACATCGAGCACCACACCGTCCTTCGGCGCCTTCAGGACGTGACGATCGACTCGCTCGGTCTGCACGCTGAGGGTCTTGTCGGCTGCCTCGGCCCGCGACGAGGCGCCGGCGATCTCTTGCGAGCGAGCGCCGCGCCGCAGCCCCTTGAGCTGCTGCTCGATCGATTCGCGATCGGCGATGGTCGTGTCCAGCTTGGTCGCTAGCTCGTCGACCGCGGCACGGGAGCTGACACCTCGCTTCTCGAGCTCACGCTCGCGGGCCAGGTTCTTGGTGAGCAGCGCCTCGGTCGTCTTCACCGCGCGGACGCGCGCCTCCAGGGCGCGGATCTCTTCCGGGCGCGCGCCGGCCTTGAGCAGCGCGACCTGTGCCTTGGCGGCGTCGACCTCGGCCGCGCGCGCTTCGCGGGCCGTCTTCTCGAGGCTCGAGTCCAGCGCTGCCAGTGACGCGGCGTTCGTCACGGCATCGCCGCGCTTCACGTCCACGCGCTCGACGCGCCCGCCGACTTCGAAGGCGAGCACCCGCTCGTCGAGCTCGATCACCCCCTGGTAGCCGTCGGGGGGGGTGGCGGCCGCGGAGCTGCAGCTCGAGCCGAGACCGGCGAGCAGCAAGCCCCCGAGGGCGATCCCGACTCGGTTTTTTATCATGCGACTGATAATAGCCCCGAGTGGACGAATCGCAAGCGGAATTTTTGCCGTCCGGCAGCGACGCCACCCAGCGGACGGGAGAGGGGCCACGAGGGAAACGCGCCAGCGATGAAAACCGGCCGAGACCGGCGGCGGCCGTTTAGGGACACCCCCTACTCGGCAGTTGGCGGTCGATCGGCGTTCGGGCTCTCGTCCGAGGGTGCCGCGCCCGACGAAGGCGGTTCGGGGCTGGCGTCACCGGCCGCCGCAACCGGCGGCTCGGATGCGGGCGCGTCGCTGGCCGGCGTCGGCTCGGGGGCGGGCGTGGGCGGAGCAACCGCTTCGGGCATGCCCACCGGGGCCAGCTGGGCCGCGAGGCCGTAGTCCCGCGCGAGCAACACCAAGAGCATCGCTGCCGAGGTGACCACGATGAGCGCGCTCGAGAAGTAGAAGTGCAGCCCCAGATCCTTCTCGATGGCGATGAAGTACTGAGCCGCGCACGCGCCCAAGAGCGCGATCCAGATGCCGGCATCCGCGGGCTTCATCGGCCAGAGCGCGCCGCCCTTCTTCGAGTCGTCGAACTCTGCGGCCAGCATGGGGAGCACGAAGATGAAGTGCGCGTAGTAGTTCGCCGGGTGGAACGCGATGGGGATCATCATCGACCCCAAGGTCGCGGCGAGTGCCAGGTTCTTGCGCCGAGCGCCGACCGCGACCATCACCGCAAACAAGGTGATGCCGCCGACGAAAAGACTGGTGCGCGCCGCCATCACCCGGTTGTGGATCCCGTCGGGGCCGCCGATCAGCGCGCGCAGGCTGACGTGGTTCACGTGCGGGTCGCGGTGCAGCATGCCGACCTTGTGCAGCCACTCGGGCCAAGACTTCAGGCCGAACAGCGCCGACGACGCCAAGAACAGCACCACGCCGGTGATCAGCGCCCCGAGGGCGATCTTCAGCACCGGCATCTGATGCTCTTTGATCGACGCGACGCTGGGCAGGCGCCGGTTCTGGACGACGTACTCGCCCAGCCACCAGATCGCCGGCAGCGCGGCCCCGACCAGCGCGAAGAAGGGGAAGGCGCGGATCAGCCCCGAAAGCATGAGCAGCGCACCGGCCCAGGTCCACTTCTCCAGCTTGAGCAAGGCAATGCCCATCGCCAGATATGCCAGCCAATCGTGCCTCAGCGTGGCGCCTGCCCAGCACGTGCCGAACATGTAGTAGTCGTTCGCGCCGAACACGATGGCGCTGACCAGCGCCGTCCGAATGCCGAACGCGCGCCACATCATGGCCAGGGCCACGACCAGCAAGATGGGGTCGAGCATGGCGGTGATGGTCAGCGTCTGGTTCGAAGCCCACGCGTTCTTGAAGAGCGCATGGCCGAACAAGAACCAGACCGGCGTCGCGTTGCCGCCGTGGTCGCTCATGCTGCCCAGATAGTCGCGCACCCCCATGTTCTCGCGGAAGTAGCGCATGTCGCGCTTGAAGTCCTCCCAGCGCTGGGGCGAAAAACGGCTCTGCACTTCCTTGATGTCGGCCATCGAGTCGCCGACGCTTTGCATGCGGTGGGTGCGCAGGCTGCGCAGTTGCTGGTGGCGCAGCGACTCGAGCGTCACGCTCTTGTCGTCGTCGACGTAGGCCGCCACGCTGCCCAGGTACAAGCCGTCGAAGCGCAGCTCTTTGAAGTACTTCGCGATGGGGAAGTAGACCCGCATGTCGAAGTTGTGGACGAAGCCCGGGCGCCCGTTCTTGTAGTCGTGGAACTGCGGGTGGCCCAGGTTGTAGAAGGCCGCGATCGCCATCGCCGCGCACACCCCGAACGTGCCCACCGTCACCCGGCGGTCTGCCAGCAACTTGGCGGGGGCGAACACCTCGCGCACCACCACGAGCGCGCCCACCGCGGCCACGACCCCGCGGACCAACGCCACTTCTCGCGTGCTGGGCGGCCACGCCACCGACAGCGCTCGCCAGGCGTCGAAGCCCGCGGCCAGGGGCACCAGCAAGACCAGCAGGGTCCACCACAGGGGCGCGCCCTTCCAGGTGAAGATCACCAGAATGGCGAGAGCCAGGCCGAGCTGCAGCGCCTTGTTTCGGAAGACCTCGTCGGGTGGAATCGAGTCTTTGACCGAGGGCCGGGGGGGCCACACGCTGGGCTTCTGAGAGAAGACCTGGAACTCGGACAGAGCGTAGGAGCCGTCGCCACCGGTGGCGCTGACGCGGACGAACCGCGCCGTGGCTTGCAGATCGTCCACCGAGCGGGGCTGCAGACCGCCGCCGCCCACCGGCCGACCCTCCCACAGCAGGCGGAACGTCTGGCCATCGTCAGAGACACTGACGTTGTAGGAATCGTTGTCGTCGCCCGTCAGGTACACCGCCGTGATCGGTGTGGGCTGCCCCAGGTCCCACTCTGCGAAGGCGTCGGCAGACGAAAAGACCGTGGTCAGCTCGCTCTTCCAGAAATCACCGCGTGGCGCCGCCACGTTGTCGGTGAGGCTGGCCTCGCGCCGCAGGCCGCTGTGCTTGGTTGGCAACTTGCCGTGGATGACACTCTCGCTTCCACCGCCGAAGCCGAAGGTGCTGGCCGCCCGTTTGCACCCCGGGAGCAGCACCGCGATGAGGACGAGCACGAGGCCCAGAGCGAGAGCCAGTTTCTTCTTCACGTCGACCAACCTGAGTCCGCAGGCGCCCGGCCCGCTGAAGGACGCGGCAGGATAGCAGCGGCCCCCGTCTCGCCAAGCCTTCTCGGCACGCCCGGGTTTTTCTGCGCTACTCGTAGCTTCCGCCCGGGATCTTCGCGCCTTTGTGGACCAGCACCCCATTGACCAGCGGCAGCGCCATGATGTTTCCGCCGGCGAACCACACGCCGCCTTGGGGGTCGATCCAGACCGAGTGGAAGTCGCCGAACACGTCGAACCCAAGTGGCTCGTCGACCCACTTCCCGTCCTTGCGTCGCATCACGCTTCCGCCCGTGCCTGCGGCGTAGCCGTCGTCACCCAGGGTACGAATGCCGATCATCGCGTGGTTGGGAGGGGCCGGACTCACGTCTTGCCAAGCGTTGCCGTCGTCTTCCAGGATCACCGCCTGGCTCATGCCCCCCACCGCGGTGTAGCGACCCCCGGGCTCGGCAAACAGGGTGAGCAGCCGGCGGTTGGTCGGCGAAGTGATCGATTGGAATCCCTTGCCGTCGTAGTGAACGATGGCGCCGTCCATGCCGACGAACCGGACGTCGTCCGGGGCGCGACCCCAAACCTTGAACCAGGCCGCGATGGGGACGCTGGGGAGCCCGGCCGCCGGCGCCCACGCGGAGCCGTCGAAGCGCCACACGAACGCCTTGCCGCTCTTGGCGGGATCGCCGCCCACCGCCCACAGGTCGTCGGGAGCAAGCCCCCAGATCCCGAACACCGTGGCCGTGTCGGGGGTCGGCAGCTTCTCGAAGACGCCGCTCTCGTAGCGCAAGATGGTGCCGCCGCTGCCGCCCATGAACACCGGGCCGCTCTCGAAGGCGTGCACCCACCAGAGGTCGACCTGGTGTCCGGTGGGGATGCGCGCCCACGCGCCGTCGAAGTGCAGCACGAACGCCCCGCTGCCGTCGCCCGGATTACCCCCGACCGCCCAGACGTCCTTGTCACTCGTCCCCGAGACGCTGATCAACGCGCCCGGCAGCCCGTCGAAGGTCTGCACGTACTTGCTCGAGTCGTGTCCGTCGTCGCCACCGTCGTCGTTGCCGCAGGCAGCGAGCAACAGGGCCGCGCAAATCGAAGCCAGGCGCATACGCGCTAGCTAGCCACCTCGGGGCGGTTCACGCAAGCACGTTGCTCATCTTCACGCCCGCGGACCACGCGCTGGCCGGCCAGC